>CAZPUV010000042.1:0-353 GCA_964589805.1 uncultured bacterium
TCACGTCGGGCGGCAATCCGGCCGGTACCAACACCGTCACGAGGGAATACGACGGCGCCGTGATCGTGGAGCGTTTTTCTGGATCCACCGGCGTCGATCTGAACGGAATGAGTGTGTCGGTGTTCAACCGCAGTACCGGGAAATGGCATCAGACCTGGGTCGACAACAAGGGCGGGTATAGAAGGTCCTCTGGCCGATTCACTACGTGAGAAAGAGCCCATAATCGAAAGGAAATGACATGGCCGACACGAAGCTCATTGCAGTCGTGGGGGGCCCCCCCCCCCCCGGGGGCGGGGGGGGGCGCGCCCCCCCCCCCGCCCCCGGCCGGGGGGTAGGCGGGGGGGGCGCGGCCC
>CAZPUV010000042.1:363-9266 GCA_964589805.1 uncultured bacterium
CATGGCCGACACGAAGCTCATTGCAGTCGTGGGCGCCACCGGCGCCCAGGGTGGCGCGCTGGCGCGCGCGATACTCAAGGACAGGGACGGTGGATTCGCGGTGCGGGCGCTGACCCGCAAGGTCGACTCCGACGCGGCGAAGAAGCTCCGGCAGGCGGGTGCCGAGGTCGTCGCCGCGGATCTGGACGATCCGGCGAGCGTCAGGAAGGCGTTCGCAGGGTGTTATGGCGCGTTCTGTGTGACGAATTTCTGGGAGCACTTCTCCCCCGAGAAGGAACTCGCCCAGGCCAGGACAATGGCGGAGGCGGCGAAGGCCGCCGGACTCAGACACGTGATCTGGTCGACCCTCGAGGACACACGCCGCTGGGTGAAGCTCGAAGACGACCGGATGCCGACGCTGATGGGCAAGTACAAGGTGCCCCACTTCGACGCCAAGGGCGAGGCGGACCGGCTCTTCGTGGAGAGCGGCGTCCCGACGTCCTGCCTCGCCACGTCGTGGTATTTCGAGAACCTGATCCATTTCGGCGCGGGGCCCAGGAAGGGCCCGGACGGGCAGTACGCCATCACGCTCCCGATGGACGACAAGAAGCTGCCGGCCGTTTCCGTGGAGGACATCGGAAAGTGCGCCTACGGGGTCTTCAAGAAAGGACCGGCGCTCGCCGGCAAGACCATCGGCATCGCCGCCGAACACCTCACCGGCGAGGAAATGGCGCGGTCGCTCTCCAGAGCGCTTGGTAAGGACGTCCGGTACAACAAGGTGACCCCCGAGGCGTATCGCGGATCCGGGTTTCCCGGTGCCGAGGATCTCGGCAACATGTTCCAGTTCAAGTGTGACTTCCAGAAGGACTTCTGCGGCCCGCGCGACCCCGGCATCGCCCGCTCGCTCAACCCCGAGTTGCAGACGTTCGATGCGTGGCTTGCCCGCAACAAGGACCGCATCCCGCTGGAGTAGCGCCGATCGTTGTGCAGTCGGCCGCGTGTTCTTTCGGCGCCGGGTGGCGTCGGCTTGAGGACGACCATGAGCGAGAATCCCCGCGACCGCGTGTTCCTCACCCGCTTCGCGTGGCTGTCCATCGGCACCGCACTGGTGACGATGGCGATCAAGGCCGCGGCCTACTTCATCACCGGGTCGGTCGGGTTCCTGTCCGACGCCATGGAATCGCTGGTCAACCTGGTCGGCGGGATCATGGCGCTGGCGATGCTCACCATCGCCGCGCGCCCGGCGGACGACAGCCACGCGTACGGACATTCCAAGGCCGAGTATTTCTCCAGCGGCCTCGAGGGCGCCCTGATCCTGGTCGCGGCGGCCGGCATCGGTTCCGCGGCGCTCCACCGACTGATCACGCCGCGCCCGCTCGAGCAGGTCGGGGTGGGAATCGCCGTGAGTGCGGTGGCCGCCGCGATCAACCTCGGGGCGGGATGGATGTTGTTGCGGGCCGGCCGCCGCCACGGATCGGTCACGCTCGAGGCGGGGGCGAAGCACCTGTTCACGGATGTGTTGACCTCGGTCGGCGTCATCGCCGGTGTGGCCGCGGTCCATTTCACGGGGTGGCAGCGGCTGGACCCGATCATCGCGATCGCGGTCGCCGTCAACATCGTGTGGACCGGATCGCACATCGTGCGCCAGTCCGTGCTGGGTTTGATGGACACCGCCCTCCCCGCTCCGGAACAAGACGCAATCCGCGCCGTGCTGGATCGTTACGCCGGGCAGGGCATCCACTACCACGCGCTGCGCACGAGGCAGGCCGGGGCCCGGCGCTTCGTCTCCGTGCACGTGCTGGTGCCCGGGGACTGGACGGTGCACCGCGGTCACGAAACGGTGGAACGCATCGAGGCCGACATCCGGTCGGCGCTCCCCAGCGTGGCCGTGCTCACCCACCTGGAATCGCTGGACGACCCCGCGTCCTGGCGGGACATCAACCTCGACAGGTTCTAGCGTGATTTCGGATCCGGCGCGGAAGGACGGATGAGCGCGAGGCTCGCCGTGTGGCCGTGGAGGAAGTTGCGGCCGCCGATGGGACCGATTTCGCCGGCGCAGAAGAACCCGGCCACGTCGATACCGCTGAAGAAACCCCGGATCGCGGAGATGTCTCCGTCGGGCTCGTCGTAGAGGCGTGTGCCCCGGCCGTTGCACGAGAACAGAAACGCCCCGCTCGGCTCACCGAAGAGCGCGTGCGGGCTCAACATCATCTCCAGATCCTCGCGTGCGGTCCGTGCGTCGCGCAGATGGAACTGCACCCGCTCTTCCGGAGCGATCACGTCGCTCACAGCGATCGCACCGGTGCGGCTGTCCACCCCCAGGACACCCCGGATCAGGAAGTCGCCGCGGCCCAGCGTTTCCTTCTTCGAGTCGATCGCGCGCCCGATGAAGAGGCCATTGCCGAGCAGTTCGCGGTCCTCGTCGTCGAGATCGTCCAGCATCTCGTGAATACGGGTGAGCGGAGGCTTGCCACCCAGCGAGTCGATGACGTTGTTCTTCGACTCCGTCACCTCGAACACAGGTCCGATCGGACGGCAGCCCTGCGACACGATGATGTCCGCTTCGATCGGCCCGGCGAACGACACGCCCACCAGCCCCTCGCGGATGACCTCCCCGCCCAGCATCAGCACGGTCTCACCCGGCTGCCCCGCACCGCTCGCCATCCCCCCTATTATGGGAATGTCCTCGCACTCGCGATTGAACGCCTCGAGCACGCCGTCCATGGGCGCGCTGAACGGATCGGCGAGCATGACCATGAACTTCGTTCCGGCGGGGGGTTCGAAGTGTTTGAGCAACGCGGACGGGTCCTGCGCGATGGAGAGAAGGGCGGACCTGGACAGCGCGAACGATTCCACCTCCACCCCGGGAAGCTGAGCCGCGACCACCGCCACCGCCGGTTGCCCCTCTATCTCGTGGGCGGGCCCGATGACTCCCTCGCCCGTGCACCCCACCATGACGCGCGCTCCGATCGCGGTCTTGAGGTTCGCCACCAGGCTCTCGGCGCGGGGTGCCAGGTGCGCACTCGCAAAGACGAGCGCGAAGTCGGCGTGCTCACCCAGGCGATCGAGCACCGCGCGCGAAACGTCGCGCAGCATGTCGTCGACGTTTTCACCCGTCACGGAAACTGAAACGAACTTCATGGTCATCCCCGGAGACTATACCGCGCCATCGTGCCGTTGTCACCGGCCAGCACAACGCCCCGTTACACCGAATCCGGCGCGGGCTGGCGGGATTCTCTCCGCTGCCGCACGCGCATGACGACGTGCTCTCGCATCCGGCGCACCGCCCAGCGCAGGCGGATGCTGGTCGTGTAGACCGCGGGCGTCAGGAAGAGCAGGAGGATCGTGCTGGAGGTGAGGCCGCCGATCGTCGCGAGGGCCAGGTTCTCCCAGATGTCCTTGTCCGGCGTGTCGTTCAGATGCACCAGCAGCGGCGCCAGCCCCACGATGGTCGTACCGCTCGTGAGAAGGATCGAGCGCATGCGTACGCGTGTTCCCCGCGCCACCGCGCGGATGAGCAACGGGACGCGCTCCTCCTTCGGCAGCGCCCACAGGTCGCTGCCGCCCAGCGCCTTGCGCATCGGCGGGAACAGCGAGGCCTCCACCTCGGGGTCGCCCCCGCTCTTCGACTTGAGAATGAGCGTCGCCTCGGTACGATAGCGCGACATGAGCAGGATGGCGTTGTTCACCGCGACGCCGAACAGAAGCACGAGACCGATGCGCGCGGAGGAATCAAAAACCGAGTGCGTGAGCCAGAAGATGACGAACACGCCCACGAGCGACATGGGAATCGCGAGCAGCACCAGCACGGGAAGCGCCAGGCTCTCGGTGAGCGCCGCCAGCACGATGAAGATGAAGGCCACCGCCATCCACACGGCCAACCCGATTTCCTCCTCCTCCTGGCGGGTAAGGAACTCCTGGCGGGCCTCTTCGGCGTTGTACCCGTACGGGAGCTTGATTCCGGCCAGCACTTCCTTGATGTAGCGCTGCCGCATCTGGTCGGTGCCGAGGTACTCCCAGTTGACGTGCGTGGTGTACTTCTGGTTTTCGCGCGAGATCGATCTCGAGACTTCGCGGCGCTCGATGTCGATGAGATCCCCGAGGCGAACCCGCTCTCCGGACGGGCTGCGAACAAGCAACTCGGAGACCTCGGCGTAGGAGATGTTCTCCGCGTCGGCGAAGGACAACTGCACGCGCTCCTGCTGCTGGTCGATCAGCATCGTCCACGGAATGTCCACGCCCAGCATGCGGCGGATCTGTGCTGTGAGGTCGACCACCGTCAGGTCGTGCATGGCGAGGCGCTCGCGCCTGATCCTGATCACCATCTCCTCCTGGCGGACGCGTTCGAACTGCGCCCCGGTGGTGATGCGCGCGTTGCGCACGCGGCGGTTCTTCTCGATCCGGTCGAGAACCCCTTCCGAGATCTCGTTGAGGCGTTTCGAGTTGTAACCGGTGATCTTCACCAGCGAATTCAATGCCGAGCCTCCGAACGCGCCTTTGAAGTAGGGACGGTCCGAGAAGCCCCGGATGAAGACGCTCGCACCGCCGGTCGCATCCGCCTTGGCGATGAGAAGTTCGCGCCAGTAGAAGGGCAGCGGGGTCTTGCGCAGTTCCTCCTCGAACTCGATCGTGATGATCCCCTGGTTTCCGAACGCACGGGAACTCATGCGTACTCCGTCGGGCACGGGTGTCAGATCATCCTCGAAGTTACGCAGCGTCTCCGAGGTGAACTCGAGGTCGGTGCCCGACGGCATCTCGAGATACAGGAACAGTTCCTCCTCCTCCGGGAACCGCCAGAAGCCACCCTTGTTCACCTTGTTCTCGTACACCCACCACGCACCCGCGAAGATCGCGAGCGAGACCGGCACCACCAGCCACCAGCCGCGCTGCAGAAAAGAGTACACGCGGTCGATACGGCGCACACCGTCCTCGTGCGCGGGCGGCTCGGCCACGAGCGTGTCCAGCTCGCCGGGATCGACGACGTCGCGCGGGCCGTCCGCCAGCCTGGCCACCATCGGCTTCGCCCACAGCCGGTGCAGGATCATGGGCACCCACCCGAAGGCCACGAACAGCGACGCGACCAGGGCGGTGGTCACCGATATCGCGAGCGGGACGTAGTAGAGCGCCAGTCGTCCCGAGAGGAAGACGAAGGATCCGAATACCACCACCGTGGTGAGTGTGGTCGCGAGCGCGGGGTGGATGATGTCGCGCGTGCCGTCCAGAATGGCGTGGTACGCGACCTCCAGCTTGGCGCGGCGGGACAGATCCAGCTCACCGGCGCGATCGAGGGACTCGAGGCGCCGGTGGATGGCGTCGAGCACGAGGATGCTGTTGTCGACGATCATGCCGAAACAGACCGCCAGCCCGCTGATGGTGATGAAATTCACCGAGATGCGAAGGAAGTAGAACATCGACAGGGATATCAGCGTGGCGAAGATGATCGACGCCGTCACGATCAACGTGAGCTGGAACTGACGCACCGAAACGATCAGCACGATGAAGAGGATTCCGAGGATGGCGAACGACCGGTAGACGAGATCGCGCAGCTTGTCCTCGAGGTCCTTGCCCTGGTCTTCGTCGATGTGGAAGTCCACGGGCGCGGGCACGTCGGCGCGAATGGCGGGCAGCGCCTTGCGGACCTCCCTGCTCACACCGACCGAATTGGCCCCGCTGCGCTTGTCCACCGATACCTGGACCACGTTCTTGCCGTTGGCGCGAACGAAGTACACGGGATCCTCGAAGTCCGAACGCACCTCGCCCACCATCGACAGCGTGAACGTGCGCCCGCCGCGACGGGCGACGACGGCGTCTCGCAACGTGGTGATGCTGACCGGCCGCCGCAACGCGACCAGCCGTTCCAGCCCCCGGTCCTGGACGACACCCGCGCCTTCGAACTCGTCCAGGCGATCGAGCGAGCGGAACACCTCGTCGGCCCGGATCGCATAGAGGTCGAGCAGACGGCGGTCCAGGATGATCTTGACCAGCGGTCGTGCTCCCCCGAGCACGGCCGCGTCCGCGACACCCGGCACGCCGATGAGGGGAGGAATCACCCATGTCTCGGCCAGTTCGCGCAACTCGTTGGGCGAGAGCGGTGATTCGAGGCTGAAGGTGAAGAAGTCCTCGGTGCGGAATTCCTCGGGCACGAAGGGGATGATCTGCGGCTGCATGGCGCCGAGGGGCAGCGTGCGGCGCACGTCACCGAGCTGTTCGTTCAAGTCGAGGCGTGCGAAATCGATGTTGACGTCACGCCGGAAGGAGATCCTGACCGTCGAATTCCCCGCCCGGCTCGTCGACTCGATCTTCTCCACCCCGTGCACGTCCTGCACCGCCTCTTCCACGGGAATCGTGATCGCCCGCTGTATGGCCTGCGGCGAGGCCCCGTTCCAAGTGGTCGAAACCGACAGCGTCGGAAGGTTGACGTCCGGAACCGCCTCGATGGTGAGGCGCGGGATCGAGTACGCCCCCAGCACGACGAAGGAGACGAAGATCATCCACGTCGTCACGGGAAAGCGTACGCAGAAACGGGTCATTCAGCCGGCCTCCGGATCCGGTGCGCCAGCAGATAGAGCACGGGGGTGTAGAAGAGCGTCAGCGCGGTCGTGAGTGCCAGCCCGCCGATGATGGTGACGGCCAGCGGGCGTTGCAGCTGCTCACCCCCGCCGAGACCGATGGCCATGGGGAGCATGGCGAGGATGGTGGTGCTGCTGGTCATGAGGATGGGACGGAAGCGAAGACGGCTCGCCTCCAGGATGGCCTGGTAGCCGTCCGCGCCGGCGGTGCGGAGCCGCCGGATCGTGTCGGTCTTGACGATTGCGTCGTTCACCGCGATACCCAGCAGCGCGATCATCCCGATCAGGGACAGGATGTTGATCGTATTCCCGGTGATGGCGATGGCGGTCAACGCCCCCGCCATTCCCATCGGCAGCGTCGTGGCGATCAAAAGCGGGTCGACAAACGACTCGAACTGCGCGGCGAGAATCATGTACACTAGGGCCACGGACAGCAGCATCGCCCACATGAGATCGTGGAAGCTGCTCTGGATCTCCGCGCGCTCACCGCCCTCGACGATGCGCACGTTAGGGGGGATGTCGAGCTTCGCGATGATGCTGGACGCCTCCTCCCACGCGGCCGTCACGTCTCCGTCGTTGGCCTCCCCTGCGATCGTGACCATGCGCCGCTGGTTCCGGCGGGTGAGCTCGCGTACCGGGACTTCCTCCTCGATGGAGACGAAACGGCGCAGCGGCACGGCGTTCTGCCCCGACATGGCCACGGGCGAAGAGAGCACGCCCAGGAGATTTTCGCGCTCGACGCGCGGATAACGCACCGAGATATCGATGCGCTTCTCGACCTCGTTGAAGGTGGTCGCCTCCACCCCCGCGATCCGATTACGGACATCGCGCGCGAGCAGGTCAGGGTCGAGGCCCGCGCGCAGTATCTCCTCGTTGTCCAGACGCACGACCACGTTGGGTGTGCCCAGCACACGATCCACCAGCAGTCCGTCCAGGCGGTGCGCTTCCTGCAGCGCGGTGACGATCTGTCCGGCCACCGCCACGGCTTCTTCCGCGTCGTCGGAGATGATGCCCAGACTGAACTGCGACTCCTCCGTGGAGAGTATCTCCGCAAGACCGACACCCTCGGGCCGGAACGCGTAGCGAACGCCCGCGAGCGAGTCGAGCCGCGCCTCCGCGGCCGCCTGCAGCGCCTCGGACGCGTGGTGCGCCGAGCGCCCCGGCTTCATGATGATCCGCACGCGCGCGGTGTTCGGCGCCGAGTAGTCCTTCATCGCGGCGAGCGTGCGCTCCGTGGTGCCCACCTGCGTGAATACGCGTGCCACGCCGGGCTGCTCGCCGATCCAGCCGGCGATACGCCCCGCAGCCGCCGTGCTCTCCTCGAGCGGGGTGCCCGTGGGGAGTTCAATATCGAGCCTCAGGTCGCCGGACGCGCGCTCCGGCATCAGCGATCGTTTCAGATTGGACCCCATGAGCGCCGCGGCCGCCAGAACCACGACCAGCACGGCGACCATGGATTTCGGCCGGCGGAGCGCGGCCACGAGCAACCCGTGATACACTCGATGGACGGCCCGGAACCCGCTATCGAAAAGGCGGAAAAGGCCCTTCGGCACGCCGGGCTGCACCCTGAGCACACGCGCGGACAGCATGGGCTGCAGGAGCAGCGCGGTTGCGATCGATATCAACAGTGCGAAGGTGACGGTCAGGGCCTGGTCGCGGAAGAAAGCGCCGGCGATTCCGGGGACGTATACCACCGGAAAGAACACGGCCACGGTCGTGAGCGTGGCGGCCACGATCGCGTTCGCCATTTCACGGGTTCCCGAAGCCGCCGCTCCCGCGACCACCCGCCGGATTTCGACGGATCGTGCGTCCACCGTCTTTCCGCTGAATTTCTCGTCCAGGTGCCGGTTGATGTTCTCCATGACGACGATGGCATTGTCGACCAGCATGCCCGCGGCGAGCGACAGTCCGCCAAGGCTCATGAGGTTCAGCTTGACGTTGCCAAAGTAGAGCAGGCCCACCGTCACCGTCAGCGCCACCGGGATGGAAAGCCCCACCACGATCGGACTCCGGACGTCGTTGAGGAACAGGAACAACACCCCGAAGGCGAGGATGGCACCGATCAGCAGCGACTGTGCGAGACCGGTGAATGACGAGCGCACGTACTCCGCGTCCCTGTATACATACGTGTAGGCGAAGTCCGGGTAGTCCTTGGCGAGCACGTCGAGCGAGCGGTTGACTTTGTCGGTGACGTGGATCGTGTTCGCTTCCGGCTCTTTGTAGATGAGTAGGGACACTATCGCATCATCGTCGAGGAGCGTCGCACCTTCTGGGTCCTTGGTGGTGTCGATGACCCGCGCGACGTCGGCCACCCGTACCGGCGACTGCCCCGGCCGCACGATGTCGGTGGCGGCG
>CAZPUV010000042.1:9276-13055 GCA_964589805.1 uncultured bacterium
ACGATCCGGTCGATCTCCTCGATCTGGCCGTACTCTCCGTCGATGCGCAGACTCATCTGCAACGGACCCTGTTTGATGCGCCCGCCCGGGAAGGAAACGTTGCTGCGCACGAGCGCCTGCTGGATCTGCTCCACGGTTATGCCGTAGATGGCCATCTTCCGCGCGTCCGGTTCCACCAGCACTTCCCGTTCGAGACCGCCCACCACCTCCGCCTTGCTGATCCCCTCCACCTGCTGGAGCGCGGGCTTCACCACCTCTTCTGCGAACTCGGTGAGTTCCGCCATGGGCGCGCTGCCGCGCAGCGCCAGAATGGTGATCGGTCGCGAGGTCGGGTCCCAGCGCAGGATGACCGGCCGCTCGGCCGCTTCCGGAAAATCCTCGCGGAACGCCACGCGGTCCACCGCCTCGCGCAGGTGGAGGTTGGCGAAGTCCATCTGCGTTCCCCACTCGTACTCGACCGTGATCATCGATACGCCCTCGCGCGTGCGCGACACCACGCGGCGCACGCCCGTAAGCGCGGTCACGACCTCTTCGAGCGGCCGGGTAACGAGTCTTTCCAGGTCGTCGGCGGGAAGGTCCTGGTAGGTCGTCGCTATCGTGAGGCGGGGGTAGGTGATCGACGGCAGCAGGTCGACGGGAATGCGCCGGAAGCTGACCACGCCGACCAGCATCAGCGCGAGGAAGAGCATGCTGGTCGCGACGGGCCGGTGGATGGCGAACCGGATCATCACTCACCCTTGGCGGACCGGAGCCACGGATCCGTCATCGGCACGGTCTTGCGGACCTTGACCTTGGCGTCGTGCGCGAGCGTCAGATGCTCCGACACGACCACGCGGTCGCCCGGGTCCAGCGTTCCTCCCTGCAGCACGCTCCGCACGGCGACCAGCTGGTCGTTGCTCTCTCCGAGCTCCACGTAGAGCCACTTCGCGCGGTCCCCTTCGACCTTGAAGAGCAGCGGCCGGTCGTCGCGGGTGAGGATGGCTTCGCGCGGCACCAGCAGGCGGTCCTCGAAACGCTCCCCGGCGATGAGGGAGCGCGCGAACATCCCCGGACGCATCCTGCCGTCGTCGTTCTTCACTCGCAGGAGCACCCGGCACGTGCGCGTCTCGCGATCGAACTGGGGGCTGACGACGTCCACGGTGACCGAGAACGTATCGCTGAGCGCCGGTACGACGAGGATCGCCGTCCCTCCCGACGCGATCTTCCCTACGTCTCCCTCGAGCACGCCCACCTCGGCCTCGATGTTCACGTTGTCGACGAGCGTGCATACGGTCTGGTTCACGATCACCTGTTCGCCCGCGCTCAGCGTGAGCCCGGTGATGATGCCGTCGAACGGCGCGCGAACCTCGGTGCGCTCCATGTTGAGACGCGCCCGCTCGAGATCGGCCCGCGCGGCGGAGACGCCGCTGCGCGCGGCCGCGATCTCGCCGCGGAACTTGCCGTCCTTCAACGCCCGCACGTCGAGCGCGATTTCCCGCGCCAGGCGTTCGTCACGCGATATCTTTCCGGTCCGCTCGAGACGCTCGAGGTCCGTGAGTTCGTCGCGGATCGCGCGCACATTTCCGACCAGCGCGGTGTCGACATCCGCGTCCTCGATGGTCAAAAGGCTCAACGCCTGCAGGTACCGGGCGCGCGATTCCTCGGCGGCCATTTCGTGCTCCCGGTCGTCGAGTTTTAAGATCAACTGGCCGCGACGCACCTTCTGACCTTCGTCGACGAACACCCGCACGATCTTGCCGGAAACCTCGGTGCGGATCTCGGCCGAGTGACGCGCGCGTATGTAGCCTTCCGCGATCACCGGGCGAACCAGATCCCCGCGCAGCGCCCGGCACGCATTCACGTTGACCGTGCGTTCGCGCTTCGGTTTGGCGTCGCTGGTGTCCGCGGACGCGTCACCATCGCCGCGCTGCCCGAAGTTCTCGGCGTCGCTCTCCATCGAGCCCTGCGCCGCGGCGAGCGACGCGGAATCCGTGGCCGCGGAGTCTGCACCTCCCTGCGCGCCGTTTTTCTTCCCGCAGCCGGTGCAGATCACCACCGCCACCACCAGAGCGGCCATCGCTCGGACAATCGCAGAATTCACGGGGCGTCTCCTGGATGGGTTTGAGTAAGGGACGGGCGCCGGCACCGGGCGGGTAGACCGCCCGGTGACCGGCGCCTCGAATCGAAAGAAAACACTGCTAGCGGGCCGCGATCGCGTCTCCCTCCAGCTTGTAAGAGATGACTGCCATCGGCTCGGGATCCTCGTCAGCCTCGAGACCGGTAACACCCTGGGCCGACATGGCCGCCGTGAGGAAACTCGTCACCACGTAGACACGATCCTTCTCGAAGACATACAGGTCTTCGCTGGGATCTCCCCGTCCCTGGAGGGTAACGGTCTTCACGAACTGTCCCTCGGGGTTGAATACGTCGAAGACCCCCATGGTTCCCTTCGGGAGATTGCGTGCACCGGTGCCATTCAGCACCCAGATCGAGCCGTCATCGCGAACGTAGATATTCTCGATGTCCTTGTTCATCTCCTCGATCGTGACCTTGCACCCGGGAATGCGCTGTGCGTGGAAGGTCATGACCGTCTCCATGAACTTCTTGTCCTTCGCGGAACGCGGCGTGTGCTTGTACTCACGGGTGATGACCTTCTCCACGCCCCCGGTCTTCGCGTACACGGTGATCTCGTAGTTCTCGTAGGAATTGCACGAGTAGACCTTGCCGTCCGGCCCCACTTCCCAGCGGCGCTCGAACGTGTCCCAGGCCTTGTCGCCCAACTCGGCCGCCGACATGTTGATGGTGTTGTCCTTGGACGTGTACTCGCACAACTGCTTGCCCGTGACGTCCACGCTGGCCAGGAAGCCGGTCCGCGACCACTTGTTCGCCGCCTGGTCGAAGTTCGTGCGCGCCATGAACAGCACCGTGTTGCCACCCCTCGCCTCGCCCCCCTGCAGCATCTGGAAGCCGCCATCGTCCGTCTTGGGCATCGGGAGGTCGCCGGCGGGCTTCCCGTCCCGCGTGAGCACGACGATCTTGGCGGGCACGGCCTGCAGCACCGCGACCTTTCCATCCTTGGTGAAGAACATCGCGATCGGACCGCGGAACTCGCCCGGGCCCTCGCCTTCCCGGCCCATGGAGCGCAGGAACTCGCCGTCCTTCGAATACACCTTCACTTCGTTCAACTGCGAATCGAGCAGGTAGACGTCGCCGTTGTCGGCGATGTCGATGTCACTGATGACGCCGAAGAACACGTCCTCGTTGTCGGTGTCCCCGCCGATACGCCACAGTTCCGGCAGCTTGATGGTCGCCGGCTTGGCGAACCCCGTGGCCGGGTTCGACACGGTCTTGACGCCGTTCACGGTCGCGGTCTTCCCCTGCCACTCTCCGGCGACGGAGGTCGTCACGAACAGGGCCAGAAACGCCGCCACACTCACCCCGGCCCGCAACGGCCGGTTCCATATGGTCTTGTCTGAAACGATCATGGACTCTTCGCTCCTTGGGAAAAAGGCGCACGCCTCCAGCGGATGATACGTACGTCTACGTGTTGAAATCGCGTAAGTTTCCGCGGGAGTCGGCCTCGGACGCGGAACAGGACGGTTACACGGGGCGGGGCCGGCCATTCGGCGGTACCTGCATTGGGGGGTATTCTAGCCCCGGACGGGGCCGCGGGCAACCCGCGCGGCGGATAAAACGGCTTGAATGGGCTAAATCAGTCGATTAATATAATCGCCGCCACCTGTGCCGAGGTCCCCGTGCCCGATCCGACCCGACAGAGAATCCTCGACGCCGCCGAGCGC
>CAZPUV010000043.1:0-12152 GCA_964589805.1 uncultured bacterium
GTTGACACCCTCCCGTGTGGGTACTATCTTACCCTCGCTCCGGCCGCGGGCAATACGGTGTAACTTGTTGGTTTGAAAGAGGTTGCGTGGCATGAACAAGAAGGAACTGCAGCGTTTCAGGAACCTCATCGAGGAAGAGCGGCAGCGCGTACTCCAGCGCCTCGGGATGCTCGAGGAGGAGATCCAGGGCATGGCCGCGAACCAGTCGGGCAACCAGAGCTACTCGAACCACATGGCCGACATCGGATCGGACGTGATCGAGCAGGAGCAGGCCTTCCTTCATGCCAGCCAGGGAACCGACTACGTGATCGCGCTCGAGGAAGCGCTTCGGCGCATCGACAAGGGAACGTACGGCGTGTGCGAGGAGTGCAACGAGAAGATCCCACCGCGCCGGCTGGAGGCGTTCCTCGCCGCGCGGCTCTGCATCAAGTGCCAATCGAGGGCGGAACGAATGCAGAGGAGCTAGCGTGCGGTTCTTCATCCCCGCCGCGCTCGTCGTCGGGCTCGACCAGTTGACGAAGCAGTTCTTCTGGCGCAACGGACAGAACTACGACATCGTCGACGGCTACTTCCACATCACGCTGGTCAAGAACGCCGGCGCGGCGTTCGGGATGTTCCAGGGCGGCCGGCTGTTCTTCGTCGTCGCCAGCGTGATTGCAATCGCGCTGATCTCCTACATCGGGTTGAAGGTGCCCCGCGAAGATCGCTTCCGGCGCTTCTGGCTCGGGCTCATCCTGGGCGGGGCGGTGGGAAACCTCATCGACCGCGTCCTCTACGGCGAGGTGATCGACTTCATCCAGATCGGGTTCCGCGGTCACTACTGGCCGGTGTTCAACGTGGCGGACATGGCGGTCACCGTGGGCGCCATCTTCCTCGTCCTGCACGCGATGCGTTCCCCCGGGGCGCGCCCGGCCGTTGCCCCCGGCGCGGGTATCCCGGCGCGGGACCGTGACGAGGGTGCGGCCGGCAACTAGGCGCGGGGTCCCATGGACGCGGCGCGCCTGACACTCACGGTTGCGGAAGCGGACTCGGGCACGCGGCTCGACCGGTTCTGCGCGGCGCGCCTGCCCGATTTCTCGAGAACCCAGATCCAGTCGCTGAACGCATCGGGCGGCATCCTCGTCAACGGACGGCTGCGACCCGACAGCCACGCGATCGCGGCCGGCGACTCCGTCGAAATCGATCCATCCGTGCTGCGGGGCAGGGGCACGAGCGCCTCGGTGCCCGAGCCGCAGGCCATACCGGTTGCCGTCGTCTACGAGGACGAGGCGATCGTCGTCGTCAACAAGCCCGCCGGCCTGGTCGTCCACCCGGCCCACGGCAACTGGGACGGCACGCTGGTCAACGCGCTCCTCGGCCGGGGCACCGGTCTCGCCGACCTCGGGGGCCGTGATCGTCCCGGAGTGATCCACCGTCTCGACAAGGACACGTCCGGGGTCATGGTGCTGGCCAAGACCGATGCGGCGTACCGCGCGCTCGCCGGAGATATCAAGGAGCGCCGTTTCGAGAAGACCTACCACGCGGTGGTCTTCGGGAACGTCCGTGCGCCGCGCGTGACGGTGGACGAACCCATCGCACGCCACCCCGTACACCGGCAGCGCATGGCCGTGGTGGCGGGCGGGCGCCCCGCGACCACGGAGGTCTTGGTTGTGGACACCTACTATCATTTCGACTATATTCGCGTGACTACCCGGACGGGGAGGACGCATCAGATACGCGTGCATCTCGCGTACATCGGAAACCCGCTCCTGGGTGATCCCGTCTACGGCGGTCGGAAACAGAGGATGCGGTCGGGAAGTGTTCGTTCGCGGGAGACGATCGAACGTCTGCTGAAGATCGTGGGACGGCACGCGCTGCACGCGTCGGAGTTGTCCTTCACACATCCCGGGACCGGCGAGCGGATGAAGTTCACGACGGCGCTGCCCGCCGACATGCGACTCGCGCTGGAAGTTCTCTACCGGGAGGACCGGGCCAAGGAGGTATGACTTGAAGATCACGCAGAGAGAAGTCGGGAACGCGGTCATTCTGGACCTGAACGGCAAGTTGACGGGCGGGCCGGATTCAGACACCTTCCGCGAGGTGTTCAAGTCCCTGATCGATCAGGGCAAGAAGAACGTGGTGGTCAACCTGAAGAACGTCTCGTGGATCAACTCCACGGGCCTCGGAATCCTGATCAGCGGTTACACGTCGGTGCGTCGCGCAGGCGGCGACCTGGTCGTGATGCACGCGTCGGATCGCATCGAAAGTATTCTCTACGTCACGAAGCTCAATCTGCTCTTCAAGTCGTTCGAGAACGAAGATGAAGCGGTGAAGAGCTTCTCGCTCGCCAGTTAGGCGCTTGGAGCGCCGGTGCCGAACGGAACCGGGTGTATGGGCAGGCACGACAGCGTCGAGCAGATGATCCTCAACATCCCGAGCGACTTGAAGTATCTGGGCGCGGTGGATGCAGCAATCCAGGATCTGGCCCGCGAGTTTTCGTTCTCGCAGGACGCCATCAATGATGTCAGCACCGCACTGATCGAGGCCTGCAGCAACGCCATCGAACACGGCAACCGGTTCTCTCCCGAGAAGCGCGTGGTCGTGACCCTCCGGTTCAATGGCAGATCGTTCAACGCGATCGTCAAGGACGAAGGACCCGGGTTCGATTTCCAGGCGGCCCTCGACGAAGACTCCCCGCCCGACCCCATGAGCGAACGCGGCCGCGGCCTCATGATCATGAGGGCGTTCACCGACAGTCTCAAGTTCCGGTACGCCGACGGCGGTTTGTACGTCGAACTGGCGAAGGAGCGCGGAGACGACGGACCCGGCGCGTGACCGGTCAGCGCACGATGCCGCCCGCCGGAACCGGCGGCGGCGGGAATACGTAGAAGGGGCAACCGCCCAGCGCGGCGCTGCGGTCGTCTCCGGAGCGACTCGAAATGACCGGCCCCTACACACTCGCCATATCGCTCGTCTATCTCGTCTCCGGGGTTTCCATCTTCCTGATCGGCCTTACGCTGCTGCGCGTGGGCAGCATGAGCGCGCCGCCACGCGCCGCCGCGCTGATGCTCTTCTTCGCGGGCGTGGGCCCGTTGCTCAGCGGCTCCGGTCTCCTGCTCGAGCGGTCGTTGCGCGACGGCGCGGTGCTCTACACGAGCATGGTGGAGAACTTCGAGTACCTCTGGGAGTTCTACTTCCCGTCGCTGCTCCTGTTCGCGCTCAGCTTCCCCACCGAGAACCGGCTGCTCAACCGCTACCCGGCGATCGGGTTCGCCATCTTCGCGCCCTACGTGTTCCACCTCGCCGCGATGATGTTCGGCGGCCAGATGTTGGACCACCTGTCGCGGATGCCCGCGATGATCGCCATGGAGCGCGACTTCACCGTCGGCCCCAGGGAGTTGAGTCTCAGCGGTTTCGATGCCGTGCTGGGAGCCGTGGTGCGCATGCTGGAGCGCGTCCATCGCAACCTCTTCGCGATCGTGAACATCGTCTACTCGCTGGTGGCGCTCGACATCCTGCGCCGCAGCCGCCGGGGTCGCGCCAATCCGCGCCTCGCCCGCCAGTTGCGCGTGGTCGGTCTCGGTGTCGCGCTCAGCGTCGCCTTCTACCTGCTCGCGAAGATCGCGATCATCGCGCGGCCGGCGCTGGTGCCGGAGACCGTCGGTCTCGCGCTGCTCAACCTCTCTCTGCTGGCGAGTGGCGGCGCGATCGCCTACGCCGTGATCCGGCACCAGTTCCTCGGTGTCCGCCACGTCATGCAGAAGAGCATCCTGTACGGCGTGGTCGCGGCGCTCTTCGCGGGGTTCTACCTGGTCGTCGTCCGGCCGATTTCGCTGTTCTTCGGCCAGTACAGCGGCGGAGGGATGGATGCCTTCGAGACCGGTTTCGTCATCCTGGTGGTGATCGCGTTCCAGCCCGCTCTGGAGCGGGCGGAGTCGATCCTGGAGCACGCGCTCGCGCGCGGCCGCGGGGGTCTCGCGCAGCGCTTCAAGCGCGTGGGCGACGGCGTCGCCGCCGCCACGACGCGCGACAAGCTCGACGAGACGATCTCGCGCGGGCTGCGCGAAGTGCTCGACGCAACCGCCGCGCAGCTGGTGGAGGTTCCCAACGGCAACGATCCCGTGGCATCCGCGCTGCTCCGGATCGGCGAGCCCGTGCGGCGCCGCGATCTCCTGCAGGCGGGCGAGGCCCGGCCCCGGTTCTGGAGGAGGGGGCGTGGGCGGCGACGGGAATCGACGGCCGAACTCCCGCGGGTCACGCCCGAACACCTGCCGCCGGGGGCGGAGGTGTTCGTGCCCGTCATCCATGAAGGATCGTGCGTGGCGTACGTGGCGCTGGCCGAGAAGGTATACGGACTGACGTACGGGGCGGAGGAGCTCGGGCACCTGTCGGTGCTCTCCACCCAGATCGGCGCCGCGTTCCAGAACATCCGGCTGCTCGCGGAGAGCGTCGACCGCCAGGTGGTCGAGGAGGAGTTGAAGATCGCGCGCAAGATCCAGATGCAGATGCTGCCGAGCGCGCCGCCGGATCTCCCGGGCTTCGACCTCTGCGGCGTCACGGTGCCGAGCCGGCAGGTGGGGGGCGACTACTACGATTTCATGCTCGTGCAGGATCGCTGGCTGGTGATGGTGATCGCGGACGTGTCGGGCAAGGGCATTCCCGCGTCGATCCTGACCGCGACCCTGCAGGCCACGGTGCGCACGAACACCGATGCCCAGGCCGACCCGGCGGGGATGATGTCGAGGTTGAACCGCCTCCTGTACCGCAACACCAGCGCCGCCGAGTTTGCGACCGTGTTCTACGCCGTGCTGGATACCGAAACGGGTGTGGTGGTCTACGCCAATGCCGGCCACGAATTCCCGTTCCTCGTCACCGGCGACGGGGCGCACCAGATCGAGGAAAGCGGTATGGTGCTGGGCTGCGTCGAGGAGTTCGAGTATCTTGAGAACAGGTGCGAGATTCCGCGCGCGGGAGCGCTCGTCATCTACACCGACGGTGTCACCGACTCGGAGTCGCGGACGGGTGATTATTACGGCGCCGGGAGGCTGCAGGCGGTGCTGGAGGGCAATCGTGACGCGCCCGCGCGCGAAGTGTGCCGGAAAGTGATCGAAGACGTGCGTGCGTTCGGAGACGGCGAGAACCAGGACGATCTCACGCTCGTCGTCGTGAAGAGGCGGGCGTGACCGGTGACGAAGGACGCATTCTCGGCGTCGATCCCGGCGAGCGGCGCGTGGGGCTGGCGATCAGTGATCCGCTCGGCATCACCGCGCAGGGACTGAGCACGTTCGATCAACGCCGCGACGGAGATCTGATCGCGCGCGTCCGCGAACTCGTGGAGGAGTACGGCGTGGTGCGAATCGTGGTGGGCCACCCGCTTTCGCTCGCGGGGCGCGAGACGGAAGCAACACGGCAGGCCGAGGGGCTAGCCGGGCGGCTGCGCGCCGCACTCGGGATTCCCGTCGAACTGTGGGACGAGAGGCTCTCGAGCGCCGAGGCGAACCGGACGCTGCGCGGGGCGCGCGCGCCGAAGGGAACGGCCGACCGTCTGGCCGCCGTCCTGATCCTGCAGGGCTACCTCGATGCGCACGGGCGCGGGCCGGAATGAGGGACCTGCCCGTGGAACGGAGAAGATGATGACGGTGCGGACTCTCTTCAAGGTGATCGCTGCGATGGCGCTTGTCGCGGCTGCGTTCGTTGCGTACGTCGTCGTGGACGTGACCCGCCGGCCCGCGGCCACCGGGGAACGGGTTCGCGTCACCGTCGCGGAAGGAGCCGGCTTCAAGGCGGTCCGGCGCGACCTCGAGCAGCACGGACTCGTGAAGAGCGGATGGACGTTCGAGTTCTTCGCGCGCGTGCTCGGACACGACCGCCGCATCCGGCGCGGGACGTACGAGTTCGCCGTCGGAACGGCGCCCGTGGAGATCCTGCGCTCGCTGGTGCGCGGGGATGTGCTCGCGGTGCGCGTGACGATACCGGAAGGATTCAACTCGTGGCAGATCGCGGGGGCGTTTCGCCCCGCGGGCGTCGACTCGCTGGACCTGATCGCGGCGATCCGCGACCGGGAACTCATCGAAGCCCTGCGTGTACCCGTATCCACGCTCGAGGGTTACCTGTTCCCGGACACGTATTCGGTTCCGTTCGGGAGCCGGGCCGGCGACGTCGTCGGGCAGATGCTCCACCGGCTCGCCGCCGAGTGGACGCCCGCCTTCGACCGGCGCGCGGACGAACTGGGGTTCTCGAAGCACCAGGTTCTGACGCTGGCCTCGATCATCGAGGCGGAGGCCCGCGTGGCGGACGAGCGACCGCGGGTGGCGGCCGTGTACCACAACCGCCTCGCAGCCGGCATGCGCCTCGAGGCGGATCCGACCGTCGCGTACGCGATGGGCGGATTCCGGGGGCGCCTCTACTATAAGGACCTGAAGATCGATTCGCCGTACAACACCTACCTGAACGCCGGCCTCCCGCCGGGGCCCATATGCAGCCCCGGGGGGTCTTCGATTCGCGCCGCGCTGCACCCGGACGGGCGGGAGCGCGCGCTGTACTTCGTGGCCCGCGGCGACGGCCGTCACGTGTTCTCGCAAACGCTGCGGGAGCACAACGCGGCGGTGCAGGAGGCGCGCCGCAACCGCGATCGCGCCCCCGGAGAGGGAACGACGCGATGAGCCGGACGCGTTTCGTGCTCGACGGAGACATGGCGGTTGCGCTCGCGCGTCTCGAACGGACGATCGACCGCCACGGGCCCATGGTGGTCGCGTACTCGGGTGGTGTCGACTCGGGGCTGCTCGCGTTCGTCGCGCACGGCGTCCTGGGCGAGCGCATGCGTTGCATCATCGGCGTCTCGCCGTCGCTCGCGAGTGGAGAGGAAAGCGCGGCGGTCGCGTTTCTCGAGCGGCACGGGATTCCGTTCGCGCGCATCGAAACGCGCGAGGTGGACGACCCGCGCTATCGCGCCAACGGACCGGACCGCTGCTACTTCTGCAAGAGCGAACTCTTCGAGCGCATCGAATCATCGCCCGAGGCGCGGATGTTCCCCGTACTCGCCTACGGCGCGAACGCGGACGACCGGCTCGATTTTCGCCCCGGCGCGAGGGCGGCGGCCGAGCGGGGCGTCGCGGCGCCGCTCGCGGAGGCGGGTTTCGACAAGGACACGGTGCGCGGCGTCGCGCGCGCGCTGGGACTCGAACTCTGGGACAAGCCCGCCTCGCCGTGTCTCGCGTCGCGGATTCCCTACCGGTCGGAGGTGACCCCGGGCAAACTCGCGGAAGTGGATCGTGCCGAGCAGGTGCTGCGGCAACGGGGGTTCGCCGTGTGCCGCGTGCGGCACCACGGCGACACCGCGCGCATCGAAGTGCCCCCTGGAGACATGGACCGCCTGCGTGACGACGCCGTGTGGTCCGAGATCGAGCAGGGTGTCCGGGAGGCGGGTTTCGCGCGTGTCGAAATAGAACCCGACGGCTTCCGGAGCGGGCGTCTGAACGACGCGCTGCGGCCGCTGTCTTGACCGCCACGGGCGCGGTGTGGTTTCATCGCGCAGCGAGAGGAGCAACATGACGACCAATTCGGTGCACAGGTTTCGATGGAAGTTGTTCGCCGCCGGCATCGGCGCGATTGTCATCGGCTACGTTCTGCTCGCGGTCAACGACATCACCCTGGCCCCCATCCTGCTGGTTCTCGGGTACTGCGTGCTCGTTCCGCTCGCGTTCCTCTAGACCGCCCGGCCCCCGCGCCGTCCGGACGGTCCGATTCCACGGGGGCGAATAGCTCAGCTGGTTAGAGCGTCTGCCTTACAAGCAGGGGGTCACAGGTTCGAATCCTGTTTCGCCCACCACTACGCCTAAGCAGAAGCCCTGCAATGGATTGTCGGGGGATCCGTACCGCGAAGCAGAATGGGCCCGGTGGGGGGGTAATATGGGCAGGTCGCCCCGGCCCGTGCGCCTCCCCTGACGCGGGCTGCCACGCAAATATGCGCGTTGACAGTGGTTTCCACTCCATGGTAGAATTCTTCCCGGTCGAGTAAGGTGTCGTTTTTCCAACGGTGGAGGGAGTTGGCCTCCGGACCCGGTATTGGTCCGGTGGGCGGCTCCGGTAAATAGGGTAACTTCCACAACCACTTTTTGGAGGTGTAGGAATGTTGAAAGGAAAGTTTGCGGTCCTTGCGCTCGTCGCGGCTGCACTGCTGTGTTGGCAGGTAGCGGGTGTCGACACCGTCAACAGCGGTATCGTCCATCCGTGTAACTCCACGGCCAGTTCGGCGTCGGGCGCAGTGCTCGCGTGTCCGCAGAGTGACGGCAACCCGTTGAGCGGGGCCGGCGTTACCATCAGCGTTACGATCAAGGACAACACGAATGCTCCGATCGCCGGAATTCCGGCGGGGGACTTCTGGCTGATCGGCTGCGCGGACCTTCTGGTCCTGTGCGGCGGTAGCGGTTCGATCGACGCGACGGCTGCGACTGACGCGGCGGGCATGACGACCATCGCTGGCGATATCACCGCCGGTGGTTGCGACACGGGCGTTCGCGTCGTTTGCCAGGGCATCGTCCTCGGCAGCGGCGGCGGCTGCCCGACGCTCTGTCTGCCGATCGGTGTTCGTTCACCTGACTCCACGAAGGATCTGCTGGTGTCAGCGGCTGACTTCGCGGCGTTCGGTCTGGCTTATGCGTCGCCCCCGAAACCGTATCAGGCTTGCTTCGACTTCGTGGGCGGGCCTTTCGGTACGATTAGCGCTGCGGATTTCGCGGCGTTCGGCTTGCACTACAACCATAAGTGCTAGTCGCAGTAGCGGCGTGAGTGACTCCTAAATTGTTCGCGACCATTGTTTTGCATGTAAGGAGTTTGTCGCTATGAAGAAAGCTCTAGCAGGGGTGCTTGTGACAGCCCTCGTCGGCCTGATGGCCGTCGCGGCGACAGCGCAGGTACCGAACATCCAGCTTTACTTCAACGGTAACCCGACGTACAACACGTACAGTGACACCCAGGCGGACTGTAGGGCGCCCGGGACGAACCAGACGATGTATGTCGTCCTGAACAACTGGAACATGTTCGTTCAGGCCGTTGATTTCAGCATTGATTACCCGGCGGCGTTGTTCCACATGAGTGAGTCGGTTCCGGGTGCCGCAGCGGTGCCCCCGACCGCGCTCGTGATCGGGAGTACGCCCTCCATGGGTGGAACGAACGGCATCGTGATCGCTTGGACGAATCCGATGAACGGTTTCGCTCCGCTCCTGGCGGTTACTGTGAGCGCCGTCTGGACTGCGGCCTGTGATTGCAATCTGGGCCCGCAGGCGGTCGTCGTTCGCGGTTGGTACTACGCAACGGTTGGCAACGGTGGGAAGGCCCATCCGACAGCCGTCCGTTGGCCGGACCTCGTGGAACTGCCCGGTGTGGGTATGACGTCTCTCGTGTGCCCCGGTACGATCAGTACCGAGGAGTCCACGTGGGGCGGCATCAAGGCGCTGTACCGTTAACAGGGTGATTGGTCTGGGCTGGATGAACCACGAGTTTCGGGTTCATCCACGACACGCGATCAGCGGTTCATCCAGCCTTCACTGATTGAGTCAGGTCCTGAAATTAAGGAGCGACTGGTATGAAAAAGGTTCTAATGCTTTCGTTGGCGATCATGATGGTCGCCGGCGTCGCGATGGCGGACCACCTCGGTATCTATACCGATCAGGTGGGTGCGACGGGTAACTGTACGCTGGTTCCGACGCCGTTCTCGCCGATGACGATCTACATCGTGCACCAGAGTGCGGCCGGGGCAACGGCTTCGCAGTTCAAGTATGTCAATGCTTCGGGCTACTCGCTGAGTGCGTCGGTGCTGGGCGGTTACCTGACCATCGGTGATCCCCTGGTCGATGTCACGGTTGCCTACGGCGCCTGTCTGACAGGTGCCTGGGGCGTCTACGCCGTGAACGGCTTCGGCTTCCCGGTCCCGGGTCAGACCTGCGGGCTGGTCGAAGTTCTTCCGGCTCCGGGCAAGGCGGCCGTGATCGCGGTCGATTGCGCCCTGGTCGAGCGGCCGGCGACGGCTGGCAAGTTCCGGTTCAACGCGGACGCGACGTGTCCGTGCATCGAGCCGGTTTCGACGGAAGAGAGCACGTGGGGCAAGGTCAAGTCCCTGTACCGCTAGTTCTCGCTGTTTTCTGAACTGGTTTGCGTACGCCCGGGCCCCGCGGTCCGGGCGTACGTGCTTTCTCGGACTTCGAGTCAATCCGCGGGATGGATGTCACAAGAAGGAGGGGCTTCTATGAAGAAAGTTCTAATGATCTGTCTGGCGATCGGCCTGATCGGCGGTCCTGCCATGGCGGACCACGTCGGTATCTACACCGACCAGGTGGGCGCCACGGGTAACTGCTCGCTGGTTCCGACGCCGTTCTCGCCGATGACGATCTACATCGTGCACCAGAGTGCGGCCGGGGCAACGGCTTCGCAGTTCAAGTATGTCAATGCTTCGGGCTACTCGCTGAGTGCGTCGGTGCTGGGCGGTTACCTGACCATCGGTGATCCCCTGGTCGATGTCACGGTTGCCTACGGCGCCTGTCTGACAGGTGCCTGGGGCGTCTACGCCGTGAACGGCTTCGGCTTCCCGGTCCCGGGTCAGACCTGCGGGCTGGTCGAAGTTCTTCCGGCTCCGGGCAAGGCGGCCGTGATCGCGGTCGATTGCGCCCTGGTCGAGCGGCCGGCGACGGCTGGCAAGTTCCGGTTCAACGCGGACGCGACGTGTCCGTGCATCGAGCCGGTTTCGACGGAAGAGAGCACGTGGGGCAAGGTCAAGTCCCTGTACCGCTAGTTCTCGCTGTTTTCTGAACTGGTTTGCGTACGCCCGGGCCCCGCGGTCCGGGCGTACGTGCTTTCTCGGACTTCGAGTCAATCCGCGGGATGGATGTCACAAGAAGGAGGGGCTTCTATGAAGAAAGTTCTAATGATCTGTCTGGCGATCGGCCTGATCGGCGGTCCTGCCATGGCGGACCACGTCGGTATCTACACCGACCAGGTGGGCGCCACGGGTAACTGCTCGATGGTTCCGCCGGCGTTCTCGCCGTTTTCGATCTATGTCGTGCACCAGAGTGCGGCCGGGGCGACGGCTTCGCAGTTCAAGGTCGTGAACAGCTCCGGCTACAGCCTGAGTGCATCGGTGCTGGGCGGTTTCCTGGCCATCGGCGACGCATTCACCGATCTCACACTTGCCTACGGCGCCTGCCTGGACGGCGCCTGGGGCATTCTTTCGCTGAGTGGCTTCGGCTTCCCGGTCCCGGGTCAGGTCTGCGGGCTGGTCGAAGTTCTTCCGGCTCCCGGCAAGGCTGCCGTGATCGCGGTCAACTGCGCCCTGGTCGAGCTGCCGGCGACGGCGGGTCGGTTCACGTTCAACGCGGACGCGACGTGTCCGTGCATTCCGCCGAACGCGACCGAAGCCAGCACCTGGGGAAAGGTGAAGTCTCTGTACCGGTAACCCGGAAGTCGGGTCCCCCGGTTTCGTACTCGCAGTCGTTCCATGGGAGCGCCCGGGTTTCCGCCCGGGCGCTCCTGTTTCCGGGCCCGACCCCGAAGTGGCAGGAGACTGGCAGGAAATCATCCATCGTGCACAATCACACGCGTGTGGTGGCGAAGAAACCGGGCGTTTTCCCCGCATCGTCTCCAGTTACAACGTTTCCGGTGCGCGGCACGGGGGTTGCATCCCGCCGGGGCGAAAACCCTTGACAGTTTGTCGGGCCGGGCGGGATATTGCCGGCATTGGGGATAACTGTCGGCCCGACCCCTTGTTGCGGTTTTCCGACGGGCCGTTGCCGGTGGTCCGGAGCAGCCGGAGAGACGCTGAGCGGGGTTGTGCAGGGCCCTCCCCGGGCTCGCGCCCGGTATGATGGACCGGTGGTGATGGGTGCCTGCAGGGGACAACCGTCGTGGGTATATTGAGACTGAGTGAGTGGACGCCATGAGAAGGGGGATTTCTATGAAGAGAGTTCTATTGATCTGTCTG
The DNA here is from genome assembly GCA_964589805.1 of uncultured bacterium. GTDB lineage: Bacteria > Krumholzibacteriota > Krumholzibacteriia > WVZY01 > JAKEHA01 > JAKEHA01. The sequence continues at coordinate 11,951 of CAZPUV010000043.1, forward strand.
GCGCTTGCCGTGATCGGCGGCCCGGCGATGGCCGACGTGATGGGAATCTACACCGATCAGGTCGGGGACGCGGGTAACTGCTCGATGGTTCCGCCGGCGTTCTCGCCGTTTTCGATCTACGTCGTGCACAAGACCACCGGTGCGACCGCTTCGCAGTTCAAGGTCGTGAACAGCTCCGGCTACAGCCTGAGTGCATCGGTGC
>CAZPUV010000043.1:12252-12675 GCA_964589805.1 uncultured bacterium
TGGGCGGTTTCCTGTCCATCGGTGACACCTTCACCGACATCACGGTGGCCTACGGCGCCTGCCTGACCGGACCGTCGGTCGGGGTCGTCCAGTTGAGCGGGTTCGGCTTCCCGGTCCCGGGCCAGACCTGCGGCCTGGTGGAAGTGGTGCCGGCTCCGGACAAGACTTTTGTGATCGCGGTCAACTGCAGCCTCATCGAGCTGCCGATGCAGGCCGGCACGTTCCGGTTCAACACGGACGGGACCTGCCCGTGCGTCGACGTGAACGCGACCGAAGCGACCACCTGGGGAAAGGTGAAGTCGCTGTACCGTTAGTGAATCGGAGTCATTTCGCTGTTGCGCAGTAGTTCGACGTGGGGCCGGGGGCCCGGGGCCCCCGGGCCCCCGGGTGGGCAACCCCCCCCGCGGGAGGGCGGCCGGGGCG
>CAZPUV010000044.1:0-8187 GCA_964589805.1 uncultured bacterium
CGGGCCCTCCGTCGTACTGCAACGGACAGCGGCGGCGCGCCGGATCGTCGGCGCGCCGGGTGGTTTTGGCGTTAAGTATATCGGAAACAGCAGGGGGGATCAAGACTGCCCCCCGGGGGGCTACAGGGGTCCCAGGAGCCACACGGCCGCGCCGAGCAGGAGGAGGTGCAGCGACTGGTCCACGGCGACCACCAGCCAGCGCTCCGGTTCGCGTGTCACGGCAATGCGAAGAAGCCGCATCAACGGAATGACCGTCCAGCGGTCGAGCGTGGCGTGTGAGACAGCGAGAAAGGCCACGACTGCGTAGAGGCCCGGGCGGCCCGGCCCCGCCTGCCACAGCAGGACCGCCAGCACGATCGCATGATAGACGACGACATGCGTGATCAGCGCGCGCCAGTTGTCGCGTTTGTGGACCGCCTGCCACTCGGTCTGCAGAACCCAGTCGCCGAGGACGTGCGCCAGGAGCAGGTATTCGAAAAGTGTCATTGGCTTTCCCCGTTCCGTCCGCGATTCTAGCGCACGCGGCCCGCATTCTCCAAAGCGGGATTCATTCCGGTTTGGTCAGTTCGAGCACGCGGCGTTCGAACGCCTCCGCTTCGCGCACCTCGCCGATCTTCCTGGCGTTCTCAGCCGCCCGGTTCAGATAGACGACGGCGCGTTCCACCTCCCCGGCCTTGTCGAAATGATAGGCCAGGACGGACACCCCGCACGATCTCGTTCCCGCTGCACACCCGCGCTCCATGGCTTCGCCCACGAGGCGGTGCATCGTCCTGCGCCGTGTCCGCAGCTGGCTCTTGTAGCACACTTCCGTGGTCATCGGATCGCGAAATATGTACCTGCCCCTGGCGGTCTGAACACGCCCGACGAAATGACGCGAGTGTGGAGCAGACTCGCTCACGAAAGCCGCACCGCGCGCCGTGCTGTCGGCCGGCGCCGAATGAATGAAGCCCCGGGAGGAGAGGTCTTCGAGCACGCGATCGAGTTCCGTGCGGTCCACCGCCGGTTCGAGGACTTCCACCAGGAGATCGGCGTCGAACGCACGTCCGATCACCGCGGCGGTCTGCAGAATCTGTCGCTCCTGGTGGGAGAGCCGGTCCAGGCGCGCCATGATCGCTCCCCGCACGGTGGTGGGTATCGCCATGTGGCTCAGATGCGGGAGACCTCCCGAAAGCGCGCCTTCGGCCAGCCCCAGTTCGATCACGGAGCGCACCACTTCATGGATGAAGTACGGGTTTCCCTCTGCCGTCTGAAGGATCAGCGACCTCGCGGGGGCAGGCAGATCGTGGCCCGCGAGCAGAGTATCGAGCAACTGCGCGGCCTCGCGCTCTTCGAGCGGTCCCACGTGCACCCGCACGTTCTCCCGTCCTTCGAGAATCCGTTCGAAGATGTCCGACGTTTCTCCGCCGGGACGGCAGGAAAGGACGAAAAGAACCGGTGACTCGTCGACGATCGGCAGGACTTCCGCGATCGCTTCCAGCGAGGGACGGTCCGCCCACTGGATGTCGTCCAGCACGACGACGAGTGGCTTCTCCGCGGCGCGCGACCGGATGCAGTCGCGCAGAATCTCGACGGTCCGCTCGCGCATCCGCGCCGGCGTGACGTCGGGCTGGACGCCGTCGCGCAGAGCATCATCGAGAAGATACGCGGATTCATCCGGCAGGATCTCGCTGGCGGAGATCAGGCGGAAGAGAATTTCGCGAACCGACTGGTAACTCGAAGTCTGCCCGTACGAGGCGCATGAGATGGTGACCCATTCGGCTCCGGGCGACTGCGCACGGGCCTCGGCGATCAGGCGGGACTTGCCGACGCCGGGCTCACCCGTGATCGCGAGCAGGCCCCCCCGCCCCGCCACGGCGGCGTCCACCGCCGCCTGCACGCGCGCGAGATCTCCGTTTCGTCCCACGGAAATCGACGGGGCAGGTTCGCGGGCTGTTTTCTTCGCCGGCCCGATGAGCCGGTACGCATTGACCGGCCGGGCTTTTCCTTTCACATTCACGGAGCCGAGGTCTTCGAACGCGAACAGATTGCCCGCGAGTTCGCGGGTGTGGCCCGTGAGCACCACGGTGCCGGGTTCCGCCGCACTCTCCATGCGCGCGGCCAGGTTCACGGCGTCACCCATCGCGGTGTATTCCACGCGAAGGTCACTCCCCACTTCACCGACGACCACGAGCCCGGTGTTCAGGCCCACGCGCACGTTGAACCCGTCTATCCGGCGTCGTGCGCGCAACTGCTCGCCGTACTGTCGGGCGTGTTCGAGGATATCCAGCGCGGCGCGGCAGGCGCGTTGCGGATCGTCCTCGTGCGCGATCGGCGCGCCGAAGAACGCGAGCACACCGTCTCCGGTCAGACGCGCGAGCGTGCCGCCGTAGCGCAGGATGGGCTGCACGAGTGTCGCGAAGGCGCCGTTCATGATCTCCATGACGTCCTCGGGGTCGAGATTCTCCGACATGGCGGTGGAGCCCGCGACGTCGAGGAAGAGGATGGTCACGACGCGCCGTTCGCCGCGGGCCGCGCCGCCGGCCGCGAGCAGCTGGTCGGCGTATTCGGCGGGCACCAGGCGGCGCAGGTTCTCGAAATCGGTGGACCGGCCGGCACCGGCCGGCGTTCCAGCCCCGGACAGACGCGCGCCGCACGACATGCAGAATCTCGCCTCGGGGGGCTGGGGGGTTCCGCACGCGGGGCAGTTCATGGGGATCGATCGGCCTTGAGCTGCGCCACCTCGTCGCTCAATTGACGTATCCGTGCCGACATGGACTTGATGATGCGGTAGGCCAGCGACGGGTCCTCCTGAATCCGCGACAGCAGCTGCCGTTTGTCCACGGTAAGGATGCGCGCGGGGCCGACCGCGCGCACACTGGCCGAGCGTTTCTCGCGCTCGAAGATGGCCATCTCGCCGAAGAAGTCCCCGTCGCTGCGCACGGCCAGCGGTATGTCGTGCCCATCGCGGTGGACGAAGACCTCCACGGCACCTTCCTGGATGACGTACATGCAGTCGCCGCTGTCACCCTCTTGGAAGATGAGCTCGCCGTCCGCGTAGGTCTTCCCGAGTCCGTCCTTCATGGTGCTGCTCTCCCGTTGTTGGAGGTGACCACGGGGCGTTTTCCCACCGTGGAACGGGCCAGATTCCAGCCGAGGCGCGAAACGAATTCAGGGTGGAACGAGCGTACCAGGATCTCCCGGTAGGACGAGCTGCCCGTGAACATGTCCCACAACACCGCGCTCATTCGGCGCCTCCGCCCGTCGCGCGACTGCTCGGCCGCGGTCATGTCGAGCAACGCGCGCCGCGTTCGGGCCGATCGCTGTACGAGCGTCGTGAATCCGAACATGAACTTGCCGATCGCGTTGTCCTTTTCGATCTTCCTGCACGTAGGCCAGTAGTGCGCCGCGAAGTCCTCTTCCGACACGCCGTGGAACACGGCCGTACGGGCTGCGGCCTTCGAGGTCCGGTAGGCCGCGCCGATGCCGTCCTTGTACAGACGCGTCGATCCGCTGTCTCCGATGAACACCACGCGGTTCGCGAACGGGCGCGGCGAGCCGAGCACGCTGATCTTCGGCGCGCACTGGCAGGAGTTCTTGAGCGGATCCCAATCCGACGGCATGCACGACCGCACCTCGGCAGAAGTGATGAATGTCTCGAACGTGTTCTTGTCCAGACCCTCACCCAGCAGACAAACGGACGCGTAGTCGCCCTTGGGAATGATGGCGGCAAACTCGAGGTTCGGAATGGGCAGGAGAAACACGTGCATCGACGCGCCCAGATGCCGGCCGATGGTGTCTTCGCCCAGGAAATACTCGCGGATGAATGTCTTGGTGGTTTTGGGCGGATCATACGGCGATCCGCTTCCGACGAGCTTCAGGGCTGTCGCGTTGACCCCGGTTGCAACCGCAACGAGATCGTAGGCCCCGGGTTCTCCATCACCGACTACCAGGCGCGGGCGCTCATCGTCCATGCGCAGCTCGGTCACTTTCTCACGAATCACCGTCGCGCCGCGATCGACCGCGAGCTGCTGGAGAAAGCCGTCGAAACTGGCCCACTTCGCCTCCCGGAGATCCCGCGGACCGCTGGCCCGGTGCACCGCGCCGATGCGCTTTTCCTGGAGCGGAGTTTCGATCCGGACGGTTCCGATGTCCATGTGCAGCACGTACGAATCGATGCCGCGCTGGACGACGGTGGAGGGAAGGTTGATGCCCTCGGTGGCGAGCGCCTGGACGAGCGACTCCGAGATGATCCCGCCGCACATGTTGCACGAAGCCGGACCAACGCCCGAAAAGTCGCGTGGCTCGAAGATGGTGACGTTGAGATCGATGCCGAGCCGTTCGGCGAAATCGAGGAGAAAGTAGGAAAAAAGGGATCCCGCGGGTCCGCCGCCGACAACGGCTATCCGCGAGCCCGCTTCGAGCGGGCGTTCCGAGGTCGGCCTTTTCTCCCATCCGTTCTTCATGGTGGGGAGGCCTGTCGGCGGCCATGACATGCCAACCCGTATACTATAGCGCGATGGGTGTGGATTGTAAACGGCTTGTGCTGCCGTAGCCGCTCATGGAACACGGGGAGATCCGTGAACCTGTCCGGTTAATCGGTGCCGCAACGGTGTCGTTCCGGCGGTCGGAACGCGAGCGCGCCGACGTCAGTATCACTGTTCAGTGCAAGGAATACGGGGCGCGGATGCAAGGCGAATCGGGTTGCCCGCAATGCGCACGTACGCATCCGATTTCAACTCCGCGGAGTCCGGAAACAAATTGCGACGCGTCGTCCGTTCGCCTACACTTCAGTTCAAGGTGCGTGCTGAAGTCCGCCGCACCCGCGAAGAAAGGCACCCCATGTCACAGGCAACCCAGAAGCGCGGTGGCCGCCGTTCACCCGCGCGCAAGTCTGCTTCCAGCCCCGCGTCCGACGAACCCCACACAACCGGGAAGAAACCTCCCCGCCTGCTTCAGTGTCTCGACGGCAATGAAGCCGCGGCGCACGTGGCGTACCGCGCAAGCGAGGTAGTTGCCATCTACCCGATCACACCGTCGTCCACGATGGGTGAGCTCGCGGACGAGTGGGCGTCGCAGGGAGTAACCAACGTCTTCGGCACGGTGCCGCGCGTGATAGAAATGCAGAGCGAAGGCGGCGCGGCAGGCGTCGTTCATGGCTCGCTGCAGGCGGGGGCGCTTGCGACCACGTTCACTGCGAGTCAGGGTCTGCTGCTCATGATCCCGAACATGTACAAGATTGCGGGTGAACTCACCAGCACCGTGTTCCACGTCGCGGCACGCTCCGTGGCGACACACGCGCTTTCGATCTTCGGAGATCACAGCGACGTGATGGCCATGCGACAGACGGGCTTTGCGATCATGTTCTCGGCGAGCGTCCAGGAGGCGATGGATCTATCGATGGTAGCGCACGCTGCAACTCTCGAATCGCGTGTGCCGTTCCTCCACGCGTTCGATGGTTTCCGCACGTCACACGAGATCCAGAAGATCGACGTGCTCTCCGACGACGACATCCGCGCCATGCTCTCGAGCGATGCCATTCGCGCGCACCGTGAACGGGCTCTCTCACCGGATCACCCGGTGATCCGCGGCACCGCGCACAATCCCGACACGTTCTTCCAGGCGCGCGAAGCCACCAACACGTTCTACAACAAGACCCCGGATGCGGTGCAGCGCGCCATGGATTCGCTGGCCGCGCGCACGGGGCGCAAGTACCAGTTGTTCGAGTATGCCGGCGCACCCGACGCGGAACGGGTGATCGTCGCCATGGGCTCCGGGGTCGAGACCATCGAGGAGACGGTCATCGCCCTCGCGGCCGCGGGTGAGAAGGTTGGCGTGGTGAAAGTCCGGCTCTTCCGGCCGTTCGCCTCTGCGCGCCTCGTGGCGGCGCTGCCGGCGACGGTGAAGACAGTCAGCGTGCTCGATCGCACCAAGGAACCGGGCGCGGCCGGGGAGCCGTTGTACCAGGATGTCGTCACCGCTCTCCACGAGGACGCTCAGGCGACCGCTCCGCGGTTCAAGACGTCTCCGCGGGTCGTGGGGGGGCGCTATGGCCTGTCCTCGAAGGAATTCACGCCCGCCATGGTGAAGGCGATCTTCGACGATGCGGGTGAGAAGCAGCCGAAGAACCACTTTACGATCGGCATCCACGACGACGTCACGCACACGAGTCTCGATTACGATCGATCGTTCACGATCGAGCCCCAGGGTGTGGTGCGCGCCGTGTTCTGGGGCCTCGGTTCCGACGGTACGGTTGGCGCCAACAAGAACTCCATCAAGATCATCGGCGAGCAGACCGATCGTTACGTGCAGGGCTACTTCGTTTACGACTCGAAGAAGTCGGGCGCGCGTACGGTGTCGCACCTGCGCTTCGGCCCCAATCCAATCCGGAGCCCGTATCTCATCGAGAAGGCGGATTTCGTGGCCGTGCACCAGTTTGGTTTCCTCGACCGCTATGACGTGCTCTCGCTCGCGCGCGAAGGCGCAACGTTGCTCCTGAACAGCCCGCACGAGCCAGAGAAGGTTTGGGAGCACATTCCCGTGTCCGTGCAGCACGATATCGTGAAGAAAAAGCTCCGGGTCCATGCCATCGACGCGTACGCACTCGCGCGCGAACACCACATGGGAGTGCGCATCAACACCATCATGCAGACGGCGTTCTTCGCCCTCTCGGGTGTGCTCCCGCGCGACGAAGCAATCGATCGCATCAAGGGCGCGATCCAGGACACTTATGGCAAGCGCGGCGAGGTGGTGGTGCGCGCGAACCACGCCATGGTGGACGCAGCCATAGCACGTCTCCACGCGATCGACGTTCCCGCCAACGCGCCGGTCGTTCCGGCGCGGGAAAAGAAGCGTGTGCCGGACGACTTCGTGTCACGCCTCCTGGTTGGCGAAGGAGATTCGCTGCCCGTAAGTGCGTTTCCGCCCGATGGAACCTACGCCACCGGCACCACGGCGATCGAGAAACGCAACATCGCCCTCGAGGTCCCGGTGTGGGAGCCCGACCTGTGCATCCAGTGCGGCAAGTGCGTCATCGTCTGTCCGCACTCGGTGATTCGCGGCAAGGTTGCCGTCGTCGGAGACTTCGAGAAAGCGCCCTCCGGGTTTCAGCACGAGGAGGCACGCTGGCGTGAACTTGCAGGGTTCCGGTACACGCTCCAGGTCTCCGTGGACGACTGCACGGGCTGTCAGCTCTGTGTCGAGATCTGCCCGGCGCGCGACAAGAGCAACGTGGCGCGCAAGGCCATCAACATGCACGGGCGCGAATCGATTCGCGCCGACCACGCGTCGCACTGGTCGTTCTTCGAAAAGCTCCCCGAGGTGTTCCAGCCCGATGAGGCCGCAACGCTGAACCTGGGCTATTCGAAGGTCAAGGACGTGCAGCTCAAGACTCCACTGTTCGAGTTCTCGAGCGCGTGCGCGGGGTGCGGCGAGACGCCGTACCTTCGCCTTATGACGCAGCTGTTCGGCGACCGCGTGCTCGTGGCGAACGCCACAGGATGTTCGTCGATCTACGGCGGCAATCTTCCCACGACGCCGTGGTCGACCAACGAAGAGGGACGCGGTCCTGCATGGAGCAACTCGCTCTTCGAGGACAACGCCGAATTCGGTCTGGGAATGCGCGAAGCGCTGGATGCTCAGGAAGCGCTGGCGTGTTCGCTCGCCCGCGCGCACCGGAACGACGTGGGTGCGGCGCTCGTGGACGCGATCCTCGGAGCGGCGCAGAACTCCGAGGCGTCGATATCGGCCCAGCGCCACCGGGTGGCGGAACTCAAGGCCCACCTGCGCGGCCGCAAGGACATGTGGGCGCGGGACCTGCTGGCGGTCGCGGACACGCTGGTCAAGAAGAGCGTGTGGATAGTGGGCGGAGACGGATGGGCGTATGACATCGGCTTCGGCGGTCTGGACCACGTGCTCGCGAGCGGGCGTAATGTGAACATGTTGATCCTCGACACCGAGGTGTATTCAAACACCGGCGGCCAGTCTTCGAAGGCGACACCGCTCGGCGCGGTGGCGAAGTTCGCGAGCGGCGGCAAGGCCACACCCAAGAAGGACATGGGTGCCATCGCGATGTCGTACGGCCACGTGTACGTGGCGCAGATCGCGATGGGGGCGTCGGATCAACAGACGCTGCGAGCCCTGGTGGAAGCGGAGAGCTACGATGGTCCGTCGCTCATCGTTGCCTACAGCCACTGCATCGCGCACGGCATC
>CAZPUV010000044.1:8197-12662 GCA_964589805.1 uncultured bacterium
TCTGGCCGCTGTACCGGTATGACCCCCGCCGCGGGGATCAGGGACTCAACCCGTTGCAATTGGACAGTTCGCCACCGAAGATCAAGCTCAAGGACTACATATATAATGAGAGCCGCTACCGGATGCTGGTTCAGTCGCATCCGGAACAGGCGGCTCGCCTGCTCGATCGCGCGCAGGCGCACGTGGACGCGCGCTGGAAGCGCCTGCAGCGGGCGGCGTTCAGCAAGACCACTGATGACGATTCTCCGGAGGCCGCAAAATGATCGATCTCACCACCCACTGGCTCGGACTGGAACTCAAGAATCCGCTCGTGCATTCCGCTTCGCCACTTTCCAATTCCCTGGATTCGATGAAGCAGCTCGAGGATGCGGGGATTTCGGCCATCGTGATGTATTCGCTCTTCGAAGAGCAGATCCGTCACGAGAGCCACGAAATCGACCACTACCTGAGCACGGGTGCAAACAGCTTCGCCGAGGCGTCGTCGTATTTTCCGGAGATGTCGAGCTACCGGGTCGGGCCGGACGAATACCTGGAGAAGATTCACCGCGCGCGCAGGGAGCTGGACATACCCATAATCGCTAGCCTGAACGGCGTGTCGCGCGGCGGTTGGGTGGAGTACGCTCGCCTGATGCAGGAGGCGGGAGCGCACGCGCTCGAACTCAACATCTACATGATTGCCACCAATCCGGAGATGTCCGGCCCGGAGGTGGAGCAGATGGTGGTGGAAACCGTTGAGGCGGTGCGCGCGGAGGTCAGTATTCCACTCGCCGTCAAGGTGGGCCCGTACTTCAGTGCAATGGCGAACATGGCCCGGCGCATCAAGGAAGCAGGTGCAGACGGACTCGTGCTGTTCAACCGCTTCTACCAGCCCGACTTCGATCTCGAAACACTCACGGTGACGCCTCAGGTTGTCTTGAGCACGTCGAACGAACTGAGACTTCCTCTTCGCTGGGTGGCCATTCTTTATGGTAGGGTGGACATGGACCTGGGGATCTCGAGCGGCGTCCACACCGCCGAGGACGTGGTCAAGGGCGTGATGGCGGGAGCGAATGTCACCATGGTGACGTCGGTCCTGCTGCGCAACGGCATCGATGTAGCGCGCGACATCCTGGTTGCAACGGCACAGTGGATGGAAGAGCGCGCCTACGAATCTGTGGAGCAGATGAAGGGCAGCATGAGCCAGAAGCACTGCGCTCAGCCCGCCGCCTTCGAACGAGCCAATTACATGCGGGTCCTTCACTCGTGGAGGCCCGATCCGACGGGAAGACTGACCGGATAGAACCGCAGGAAGGAAGTTTCGGCATGGCCGCCTCTCTCACAAGCAGCGTAATCGACTCCTGGAAGCCGCGGTTCCGCGGCGAGCTCATCCAGCCCGGCGACTCCGCTTACAACGACGCTCGCAGCATCTGGAACGGCATGATCGACCGCCGCCCGGCGCTGATCGTTCGTTGCGTGGGTGCGCACGACGTGATCCAGTCCATCAACCTCGCCCGCGAACACGAAGCACCCGTGGCGGTGAAGGGGGGAGGCCACAACGTGGCCGGCAACGCCGTGTGCGATGGCGGCGTGGTGATCGATCTCTCGCCCATGCGCTGGGTCCATGTGGATCCGAAGAAGAAGACCGCCCGCGTGGGAGCGGGGTGTCTGCTCGGCGACGTCGACCACGAAACCCAGCGCCACCGGCTGGCCGTATCCGGCGGCATCGTGTCGCACACCGGGGTTTCCGGGCTCACGCTCGGCGGTGGCTTCGGGTGGATATCGCGCAAGCACGGACTCTCGGTGGACAATCTGCTCTCCGCGGATGTGGTGCTCGCCGACGGGACCATGGTGACCGCGAGCGCGAAGGAGAACGCCGACCTCTTCTGGGGAATCCGAGGCGGCGGGGGTAACTTCGGCGTGGTGACGTCGTTCCTGTTCAAGTGCGTGAAACTCGGCCCCGAGGTCCTGACCGGCATCATCGTGCATCCGTTCGAATCGGCGAAGGAATACCTCCGCTTCCACCGCGACTACCTGGCGGAACTCCCCGACGAGACAACCGTGTGGACGGTGATCCGCCACGCACCCCCGCTTCCGTTCCTTCCCCAGAAGGTGCACGGCCGCCTGGCGGTGATCGTCCCCTTCGTGCATCTCGGCGGACAGGCCACCGGGAAGAAGCTGATCAAACCGCTCCGCGAATTCGGCACGCCCTACGGCGAGCACGTGGGCATGAGCCCGTGGGTGGGCTGGCAGGCCGGCTTCGACGCGTTGAACGCGCACGGCGCCCGTAATTACTGGAAGTCCCACCACCTGGACGATCTATCGGACGGCTGTATCGACGTCATACTCGAACACGCGCAGCGCTTCCCGACCCCGAACTGCGAGATCTTCATTCCGCAGATGGGCGGAGCGCCTTCGCGGGTTCCGACCGACACCACCGCCTACGCGTTCCGGTCGCCGAAGTACATCCTGAATGTACACACGCGCTGGGCCGATGCGGGCGACGACACCAAGTGCATGAACTGGGCGCGCGACATCTGGACGGCCACGAAGCCCTTTGCGAAAGGCGTCTACGTGAACTTCCTGAGCGACGAGGGTGAGGAGCGGGTGCGCGAGGCGTACCCGAAGAGTGTGTGGGAGCGGCTCGTCAAACTGAAGACCCGCTACGATCCCGAGAATTTCTTCCGAATGAACCAGAACATCCGGCCGCAGTAGGAGTCCGGAAACATGACAACACGATCCGACGGTGCGCGCAGGCCGACAGGTTTTCCGCGCGGCGACGAGCTTTTGCACGACCCGCTTCTCAACAAGGGAACGGCCTTCACCGATGCCGAGCGCGAAGCACTCGGTCTGCGCGGCCTGCTTCCCCCGCGCCCGACCACGCTGCAGGAGCAGATTGTCCGCATCATGGCCAACTACCGGGCAAAGCCCAATGATCTGGAGCGCCACATCTTCCTCGCGAGCCTGCTTGACAGGAACGAGACCCTCTTCTTCCGCGTGGTTGTCGACCACCTGGAGGAGATGATGCCCATCATCTACACGCCCATCGTCGGGCTCGCGTGCCAGAAGTACGGGCAGATATTCCGGCGCGCGCGCGGGCTCTACGTCGGCGCCGACGACCGCGGCCGCGTGCGCGACGTGCTCGGGAACTGGCCGCAGGCGGACGTGCGCGCGATCGTGGTGACCGACGGCGAGCGTATCCTGGGGTTGGGCGATCTCGGTGCCAACGGCATGGGAATCCCGATCGGGAAGCTCTCGCTCTATACGGCGTGCGCGGGCGTTCATCCCGCGGTGACGCTGCCGGTGACGCTCGACGTCGGAACGGAGAACGCGCGCCTGCTGGAGGATCCGTTGTACCTGGGGCTGCGCCGGCGCCGCGTTCGCGGCAAGGAGTACGACGACCTGGTTGAGGAGTTTGTCACCGCGGCCAACGAGCGCTGGCCGGGCGTGCTGATCCAGTTCGAGGACTTCGGCAACCAGAACGCGTTCCGGTTGCTGGAGGAGTACCGGAACCGCGTGTGCGCCTTCAACGACGACATCCAGGGCACGGCGGCGGTGACGCTGGCAGGCATCTACTCGGCGATGCGGATCACCGGCGCCGACCTGCGCAAGCAGCGCTTTCTCTTTCTGGGTGCCGGCGAAGCGGGCGTGGGGATTGCGAACCTCATCGCCACGGCATTGATCGAGCAGGGGGTCTCTCCGGCGGAAGCGAGTCGCGCGAGCTGGCTCGTCGATTCGAAGGGACTCGTTGTGGCCGGCCGAAGCGACCTGGCCGCGCACAAGCGCGCCTACGCTCACGACTCCGAGGGCGCACCCGATCTCCTCGGTGCAATCCGCACTGTCCGGCCGACCGCGCTCATCGGTGTCAGCGGCCAGGCGTCGACGTTCACGCGCGAGGTGCTCGAAGCGATGGCCTCGCTGAACGAACACCCGATCGTGTTCGCGCTGTCGAACCCGACCGCGAACTCCGAATGCACGGCCGAGGAAGCATACCGCTGGACCGGCGGGCGCGCGTTGTTCGCGAGCGGGAGTCCATTCCCGCCCGTGTTCCACGATGGCAGGCAGTATGTCCCCGGACAGGCCAACAACGCGTACGTATTTCCAGGCATAGCGCTTGGCATCATCGCCAGTCAGACATCGCGCGTAGTCGACGAGATGTTCGCGGAAGCGGCGCGCACGCTGGCCGCGCAGGTGTCGAAGGACGCGCTCGCCAACGGGCTCCTGTTTCCACCACTCGCGTCGATCCGCGAAGTGTCGGTGCACATCGCCGCGGCAGTGGCAAAGGTTGCGTTCGAAAAGAAACTGGCAACGGTCTCAGAGCCGCCCGACGTCGAAGCGTTAGTTCGCGCGCAAGTCTTCGAGCCGGTGTACCAGAGCTACGTGTGATCGAATCGGGAAAGTGCTTTGCACAGGAGGACACATCCGCTAGGATCGCTCCCGGTAACGCGGCCGCACGAGCCGCCTCTGACGATCACCCGAACCCAAGGAG
>CAZPUV010000045.1:0-1622 GCA_964589805.1 uncultured bacterium
CCCGCCGGCCCCCGCGGACCGGTCGGCCCTCCGGGCCCGAGCGTGCTCCTCGGCTATGCGAATATCAATGCAGCAGCAGCCGGCTTCGCGGTGCGTGACTTCGGTGGTGGCTCGACCACAGATGTCGCGGTTTCGCGTTTGGGAGTCGGCATTTACAACGTGACGTTCACCGGCACATACCCGGGTGTGACGGCCACATCCGACATCACCGTGCTGGCGACCATCAACGACACGAACAACTACAACGTGGCGTCGGCATCGATGGATCAGGGTTCCGCCAATGCCACGACGATTGTCGTGCGTGTGTTTGTCTGGTCGACCACTACCACGCCGAACCCCTACGAGGACGAGGACTTCTCGGTCGTGGTTCTGCAGTAAGGCCTGATCGCGGGCCGCGGCGGGAAGGATTCTCGTCGCGGCCCGCGCCCCGCTACTTCAACCGCACGACGTCCTTGTACTCCGGAATCTCCGCCTCCCAGCCGAATGTCCGGTCGAGGTGCGTGCGGAACGCGTCGGCCGCGGTGGATTCGCCGTGCGTAACGAAGACGCGTTTGGGCGCCGTCTTGACGCTCTTGAGCCAGTCGAGCAACTCCGCATAGTCCGCGTGCGCGCTCATCGCGTGCAGCTCCTTGATCTCGGCGCGAACCGGAACGTACTGCCCGAAGATCTTCACCGATTCCGCACCCTGGCGCAGCGCTTCTCCCCGCGTGCCCGGCGCCTGGAAACCGGCCAGCAGCACCGTATTGATAGGATCCGGCAGAAGCGTGCGCAGATGGTGGACCACGCGCCCGCCGGTCGCCATGCCGCTGCCTGCGATGATGATCGCCGGGCCGTCGGTGGTATTGAGCGCGCGCGACGCCTCCTCGCTGCGGATGAATTCCGCGATCTTGAACATGTCGGCGCACAACCGGTCGTCGAGTTTGTGCTCGCGCGCGTGGTCACAGTAGATGTTGGTGGCGTTGATCGCGAGCGGGCTGTTGAGGTAGACGGGCACCTTGGGAATCTCTCCCGCCTTGTTCAACTCGGAAATCAGGTGCAGCAGGGCCTGGGTCCGGCCGACCGCGAACGCCGGAATCACGAGCGTGCCACCACGCTTGACGGTGCGGCGGATCACGTCGCCCAGTTCCTCGCTGGGCTCCGTATCCGGATGACGGCGGTTGCCGTAGGTGGATTCGCACACGAGAACGTCCGCGTGCTCGATGCCAACCGGCGGTTTCATCAGCGGATCATCGGGGCGCCCGATGTCGCCGGAGAACACCACGCGAAACCCGTCCTGAAGGAACGAAACCCACGCGGAACCGAGAATGTGACCGGCGCGCGAGAAACGGCAACGCAGTCCGTCTCCCAGATCGAGATCGCTGTCGAACTCCACCGTGCGCAGCTGCTTGAGACATTGCTCCGCGTCTTCGCGTGTGTACAGTGGCAGCGCCGGGTCGTGCCGCGTGTACTTGTGTTTGTTCAGGTAGCGGGCCTGTTCCTCCTGGATGTACCCGGAATCGGGCAGCAGGATACCGCACAGGTCGCGCGTTCCACTGGTGCAGTAGACGGGACCCTTGTAGCCCTTCTTGGTGATGACCGGAAGATACCCGGTGTGGTCGATGTGGGCGTGCGTGAGCACGACG
>CAZPUV010000045.1:1632-6702 GCA_964589805.1 uncultured bacterium
CACGACGGCGTCGATCTCGGCAATGTCGAAGGGAGGATCCTCCCAGTTGCGTTGACGGAGCTTCTTGAGTCCCTGAAAGAGACCGCAATCCAGGAGGATCTTCTTGTTTCCGTTTTCGAGCAGATACCTGGAACCGGTAACGGTTCCGGCAGCGCCGAAGAAAGAGAGTTTCATGGTGTCTCCTCGCGAACGTGATGCCCGCACTCGGCGGCCACCAGAAAACTGACAAACGCCTCCGCGAAGGCGCGGTGGCCTTCCGGGGTAAAGTGATCGTAGTAGACTTCGCGGCCCGCCTGAGCGCGCTCCGCGAGGTACGGCGTGGGGTCGACGAGCGGAATGGACTCCCGCGCGCAGAACTCGTGAAGACGCGGTGCCCACGAGTCCTGGCCCGCGAGCGGCTGCATCAGCACTTCCTCCCGCGGCACGCGGTAGACGACGAACCTTCGTCCGTCCCGTACAACTTCGTGCTTCCAGTGCCTGAGCACGCGCTCCGTCAACTCCCATCCGACGGCCACCAGCGAATCCGGCCACGTCGACGGCGCCATGCCGGGCCTTCCGCCCGGGCCCTCGGCGCCAGTGCGTTCCCCTTCGTCGACAGTGCGGTTGATTCCGTAGGCGCGCAGAAGCTTCAAACGCCCTTCGATCGTGCTCAATACGAGAGAGTGCGCCTTCAGATACTGCCAGGTCCGGTGTGGCCAGCGGTCCTTGTAACCCCATCGATCGTGGAACGAGGTATCGACGACGAAACTGTCGCCGGAGATGACGGGGTAGGGGACGATGTCGCTTTCCTTTATCTCGGGCACCTGGTCGCCGGGATCGTTCTCGACGAACAGGTAGACCACGTAGTCCAGGTCACAGCGCTCCATCCACTGGCGGCACTCCAGGTACGACTGCAGCGTGCCGCGGCCCGACATCCCGAAACAAATCGCCTCCACCTTCCGTATCGGTTTCCCGTGGCGGTCGGTTGCTCTTTCGAGTTCGCCGATCCGGGCGTTGAGCGCATCGTCGACTACGCGAAAGAAGGTGTCTTCGAGTGATACCTGGAGGGCTTCGGCGTACGAATCGCCGAAGAAGCCGATGCGAAACACACCGGGTTCGCGTGCGAGGCTGTGTTCGACGTCGGGGAAACCCCACGAGTTCGTGCGGCGCCGGATCTCGTCTCCGCGGGCGTTCCGGTAGATGAGTGTCGCGCCGGGGTAGTTCTTCCCGCCCGTTTGCGCGTCGTAATAGAAGGCGTGGTACGAGATTCCCGGAATCGGCACCAGGCGCAGAATCAGTTCAGCCGCCAGCAGGGCCACGATGCCCGTGAAGGCCGCGAGCAGGAGAACGAGGGCCACGCGTCGGCCGGCCGAAACCTTGCGGCGCGACGCCGGGGCTGCGGAGGAATCACCCATGCGGTTCCATTGTACGACCCATCTGCGCGGGGGCTCAACACGCATTGCTCAGGAGCCGCCGCTCGTTCTAGAATGGGCCCCGATACCGATCCGGCCGGAAAGGAGCATCCGTTCCATCATGTCGAAACGAATCATGACGATGGCCGCACTGCTCGTGTGCGCCCTGTTCCCGCCTCGCACCGCGAGCGCCGCGTTTTTCGGCGCCATTCCATCATACTACGAACACCTCGATTTCAACCTGACCGGGCCCACGGCGTTCACCGAGGCGGTCGGTGGCTACGCGAATCCATCCGTCTACCCGATGATGCCGGGCGCGGAACTGGAGTTCTACTGGTCGAGCTACGACGCGGATGTGCTCTCGGACGCGCGCCGCTGGGGAGCCTTCGTCGGCCTCGAGAACCTGGGCTTCGGCATGGTGCACAGCAAGGTGCGGCTTCCGCAGGGTGATCGCAGCGTCACCGACTATCGCATCGGTCTCGGATTCGGGACGCGCGTGCTCAGCACCGGCATCGGCTACGGGTGGTCGGGCGGCCACCAGCGCACGTTCGGGCGCGAGGAGGTGTTCCAGATCGGCTTGACGGGACGCTTCGGGCGCTGGGTATCGGCCGGCGCCAACATGAACGTGAGCACGGAATCGAACTTCCACCGCGATCTCTACGATGTCGCGGTGCGCCCCCTGGGCGACGGACGACTGACGCTCTTCGCCGATGTCGAGCTCGCCTACAGCAAGGACGAACGCGTGGACACCACGCCGTGGAGCGCCGGTGCCATGGTCGAGATTCCGTCGGGACTGAAGGTCATCGGGCGTTATTTCGACGACGAAACCGGCGACAACCGCGGCTTCAGTGTCGGGCTCGCGTATACGTTCGGCACCGGGTTCGGCCAGGGCGTGATGCGGGGGTCGTGGGTGCCCCGCTTCGACCGGAACGACGACCTCGCGGTCACCCACTGGGGCCTGCGCATGGGATACCCGGAGCGGTCGACGCTTCTGCGACCGCTGTTCCGGAACAGCGGCTACCTCGACATGCACATCCAGGGATCGCCGACGTACCTGCGCTACCGGTTCTTCGACTCGCGCACCACGCTCCTGCAGGTCCTGAGCGCGATCGACGATGCGCGCGAAGACGACCGCATCGCGGGCGTGGCGCTCAACCTGTCGGGCGCAAACCTCACCCGCGGACAGGCGTGGGAGATCCGCCAGCGGCTCGAGGAGCTGCAGGCAACGGGGAAGAAAGTGGTGGTGTTCATCGACGAATTCGGGATGTCGACGTTCTACCTGGCCAGCGTGGCGGACTGGATCGTGATGGATCCGGAAGGCCTCGCCCTGCTGCCCGGCTATGTGATGGGTCGCACGTTCGTTGCCAGCATGGCCGAGAAGCTCGGGATCGGCATCGAGGAGTGGCGTTTCCTCAGGTACAAGAGCGCCATGGAGTCGCTCGTTCGCCATGAAATGAGCGACGCGGACCGCGAACAACGCCAGGCGCTGGTGGACCAGTACTACGCCACATTTCGTGAAGGGCTGGCGCGCGGGCGCAAGGTCACCCCGGAAACGGTGGATCGCTGGATCGACGACGTCACGCTGTTCACGGCGCAGAGAGCGCTCGACGAGAAGCTCGTGGATGAGCTTGGTCGCTGGGAGGAACTCAAGGACGCCGTTGCCAGGATGGAGGGCGGGCGGAAACAGTTCGTCGGGCCGGGACAACTCGAACGCGACTGGTATCCATCGACACGCTGGGGAGAGATCCCCGAAATCGCGGTGGTGTACGCCATCGGGGAATGCTCGATGGATGAAGGCATCAAGGCCCGCGAACTCGAGAAGACCTTGCGCGGCCTCCGCGAGGACGACGATGTCAAGGCGATCGTGCTGCGCGTGGATTCACCGGGCGGAAGCCCGGTGGCATCGGACGTGGTTGCGGGGCAACTGCGCCGGGCAATGGAGAAGAAACCCGTCGTGATTTCGCAGGGCGACGTGGCCGCGTCCGGCGGCTACTGGCTTTCGATGTGTTCCAACCAGATCGTGGCCCAGCCCACGACCATCACCGGTTCGATCGGAGTCATCTCCGGATGGGTATGGGACAAGGGGCTCGGTGAGAAGATGGGGATGGAAGGTGACTTCGTCGAAGCGGGCAAGCACGCGAATCTCTTCTTCGGGCTGCGCCCGCCGTTTCTCCCGGTCAGCGTCCCGCATCGGGGCGTTACGGACGAGGAGCGCGAGCGCGCGATCGACGGCATGAAGGAGTTGTACGAGCGCTTCGTCGCCGCCGTGGCCGGGCACCGCAGCATGAACGCCGAAGACGTGGAGGCGCTGGCGCAGGGGCGGGTGTGGACGGGCGCGGAGGCGAAGGAGAACGGGCTGGTCGATCGGATCGGCGGGCTTCAGGACGCGATCATGGTGGCGCGCGAACTCGCGGGCATCGGCCCCCGCGATGAGGTGAGGATCGCCGAGTACGGGCCGAGGGGTCTCTTTCACCTGGACCTGCCCGGTCTCTCGATGTCCGCGCCGTTTGCCTCCGTGGCCTCGCTCTCCGCGCGCCTGTTCGGAGGCGGGGCGAGCGCCGAGTCCGACGGGATGGATGCCGGTCATATAGACGACTACAACCTCGTGTATCTGCGCCAGCTCATCCGAAACAACGGGCGCGCGCAGTGTTTGCTGCCTCCGGACGCCATTCCGCAGGACGGGAGCCAGACCGGGCGGTGATCAACTTGTCGATTGGACGGAACGTGAATACAATTGAGAGCGACCGCGCAAGCGGTTGGAGTCATGCAAGGGCTGGGGCCCGGCCGGTCTACCGGTCCGGCTGGAGGCCTCGAGGTCGGCGCGCACCTCTGGTGCGCGCCGCTTTTCGTTTCTTCTCGGGAAAGGACCGCTGATCATGGAAACCCACAAGCGATCGATGATGAAGTCGATCACCTGGCGTATCGTCGGCGTCGTTCTTCTGGGCGGCATCACCTACGCCGTTACCCGGGACTGGAAAGAGATGACCGTCATCACGACGATCTTCCACACCGTGCGCATGATTCTCTACTACTACCACGAGAGAATCTGGCTCCGGATCGACTGGGGGCGCGTTCGCCATCCTCTCGACGGCATCGAGATCAGCGGCAAACTCGATCCCGAGGACCTGGAGGCGATTCGCGCCAAGCTGCGCGCCATGGGCTACATCGAGTAGATGGAACGAAACAGAAGAAGAGCCGCCGAAATGCCTGGCGGCTCTTCTTCCCCCTGCGCTGTGGCGATGATGCCTGCCTGATGCGCGCCAGCCGGACGACCGGGGATGCCCGCACAGCCCTCACCTGGACTCATGGAGGTCGATGCGGCTGGCGCGCGATTATCCGTCTTTCAAGAAGTAGACCCCTCCCCCAAGAGGAACCCACGGTACCGACCCACCGTACTGCGAACCCGTTGCGGTTGCCACCACGACCCACTGGCTCGCCGCTCCGTGCCCGGTTGATTTCCGATGGATCGATGATCACGATCGCCGAGCGGAGGTTCTACGGTCCTCCTTTCGCCAAGCCGGCGCTTCGACGCGAGGTCCTGGCGTGATTCCGGGTGTCAGTTGGTCCCACACCGGACACTCGCGCCGAAGCGCACACCCTTGCCCCTACGACCCGAAGGTCGCAGCGTGCGTTACGCCTCGAAAGTTGTGACCGGTGTTACTGCGAAGCGGCTCGAAGC
>CAZPUV010000045.1:6712-12625 GCA_964589805.1 uncultured bacterium
CTGTTGTCAATAGGCGATTCGCGACTTTTTTTGTTGCGGGGGAAAAAGGACGGCCCCCGGCGGATAGCCGGCGGCCGCTGGCAAAGCCGATCCCTGGCCTGGGGCGCAGTTCAGCGCCGCGGGGTGAACGTGACTTCCACGAGGCGCGAAGGGTTGACGTACTTCTGCACGATGGCGCGGAACTCGTCGGCGCTGATCGATTTCACCTCGGCCACGAATTCATCCGCCGAGCGTCCTTCCCGGAGCAGGTGTTTCATCCCGACGTTGAGCGCTTCCTGGCCTATCACCTGATGGTGCGCGAGCGGGTAGTCGGGCACGTTCTTCTTGAGAGACGACGTCGTGACGAACGCCACCGCGCCGCCCGTGATGGCCTCGATGCGTGCGTCGTCGAGAGTGCTGGCCGAAGCCTCGATATAGCGCCGCACAATGGGCCGGACCTCGTCGATCGTCCGGCCCTTCGCCGGTTCGGCGAACACGAAGAACGGAATGTCGGCGACGCGGTACACCTGATTGGACGCATAGACCGACCGGCAGGGCGCGTACACCTCCTCTGTCGTCATCAAGACCTGATGCAGATACGATCCGAACATCGTGAGCACGAGACGCTCGCGGAAACTGTCGTAGGGGCCGGGCGAGACGAAATACAGGACCTGGCCGTCGATGTCCCACGACGCCTTCAGATTGGTCTTCAGCAGCGAGCGCTGCAATACAGGTGCGGGACGCCGCGGGATGCCCGCGAAATGCTTCCTGACCAGAGCCTCGGCCTCGTCCTTCTTCACGTTTCCAATGATCACGATCACCGCGTCGTCCGGCCGGTAGTGGGTCTGGAGAAACTCGTGAACCTGGTCGATCGTTATCCGATTGGCGCCATCGCGGATGGGGACGAACTTCGCTCCGTGGTAGACGGCCTGGTTGAGGGCCATCAGGCCGTACTTGGCGAGCGATCCGGTGGGACCCGAAACCGTCAGGTCGATCTCACTGATGACCTTCGTCACTTCGCGCTTGCGCACGGCCTCGTCGCACTGGACCGATATGAGCCGCTGGGCCTCGATGGCCAGCACGTCTCCGAGGCTCGCCCCCGGCGCGATGTAGTCGACATGCGAGAAATCCGAAACCGCCTCCGCGTTGATCATTCCCTTGATTTGCGCGATCTTCTCGAACGATTCCTCCGCCTTGAAGCTCCCGCTTGCGCAGTGGATTGCGAGGTGTTCGGCGACGTGGGACAGCTGCGCCTGACCAGCGGGCTCGTCGACGAACCCGGCCGGATAGATGACCTCGACGGCCACCTGGTCGATGGTCCGCTCCTCCTGGATATAGACGGTGATGCCGTTCTCGAGGGTGAACGAGGACATGTCCGACATGTCGCGCACGAAATTGTAGTTGTCGGCGCGTCCGAACTTGCCGGCTTCCTGCTCGTCCTTTCCGCAGGAGGCAAGGCTGGCGATCAGCGCGACGGCGGCCAGGCCGGCGGCCAGGCGGAGAATCTGCATGAAAAGGGGTCCTTTCTTGGGCCGGTCGTTACCGGGAAAATCGGGTTGCACCATTATAGGACATCCGGTCCGATCAGGGAACCGACGGTTCGGACGCCTTCAGGTGCCGGTCGAAGAAGGTGGTCATCTTCCGATACAAGTGGATCCGCTCGGCGTTCCCCGAAATACCATGCTCCTTCTGCGGATAGAGCATGAAATCGAAGTCCTTGCCCGCCGCGATCAGTTCCTTCACGAGAGCGATGGAATGCTGGACGTGGACATTGTCGTCCGCGTCGCCGTGCATGAGGAGAAGGGAACCCTGGAGCTTCTCGGCGTGGGTGAGCGGAGCCGACGCGTCGTATCCCTTCGTGTTCTCCGCCGGCAGTTTCATGTAGCGTTCGGTGTAGATCGAGTCGTAGAGCCTCCAGTCCGTCACCGGCGCCACCGAAACGCCGGCCCGGAATACGTCGCCGGCGTTGAACAGCGCGAGCAGCGCCATGTAGCCACCGTAACTCCACCCCCAGATGCCGATTCGTTCGGGGTCGACCCAGGGAAGGGTCTTGAGGTACTCCACGCCGATCCGCTGGTCTTCCAGTTCGACCGCGCCCATGCGTCTCAGCAACGGCTCCTCCCACGCCTTGCCCCGGCCCTCGGACCCACGGTTGTCGAGGCTGAAGACGACGTAGCCGTTCTGGTTCATGTAGGCGTGCCACAGGTCGTGCCGCGACCAGGACTTGCGCACCACCTGCGAGCCGGGGCCGCCGTAGACGTAGACGAGGACCGGGTACTTCTTCGAGGGATCCATGTCTGCGGGCTTCGTGATGCGACAGTAATAGGTGCGCCCCTCCCGCTCGATCGTGAAGAATTCGGGCGCGGGCAGCTGCATCGCCGCGAGCTCGTCGCTCATCAGGTCGCCGACGTCGAAGAGGTGCTTGCCGCCGATTTCGTGCACGGAATACCGCGTCGGGCGCCCGCAGTTCGAGTACTCGTCGATGAAGTACTTGAAATTCGGCGACAGCGTGACCCGGTGCGTTCCCTCCTCGCGGGTTATGCGCCTGAGATCCTTGCCGTCTTCGTTGACGCGGTAGAGGTGGCGCTCGGGTACGCTGCCTTCGTTGGCGATGAAGTACACATGGCTCTTCTTCTCATCCACGCCCGCCAGATCGAAGACCGTCCAGTCGCCCTTCGTCACCCGGCGGATCGGGCTTCCGTCGATGTAATGCAGGTGGAGGTGCATGTATCCGGTCCGCTCGGATCCCCACAGGAACTGGCGCTTCTTCTTGTAGAAATGCTTGGCGTACGTCACGTTGACCCAGCTGTCCGATGATTCCTCGAGTACGACCTCGGAACGACCGGTGGCGGCGTCGGCAAAATACATGGTGTGGCGATTCTGGGCACGGTTGAGCTTCTCGATCGCCACGGAACTGCCGTCGCCCACCCAGTTCACACGGGCGATGTAAGAATCGTCCTTCGTGTCGACGTCCGTCCAGGTCACCGCGCCCCCGCGGGCATTGACGATGCCGACCCGCACCACGGGATTGGGATCCCCCGGCTTGGGATAGTGCTGCAGCTCATAGGTCGCGTCGGTCGGGACCTGGTCCACGATGGGATAGACCGGGACGCCGCCGTCACGGATCTCGAGGAAGGCGAGTTTCGACCCGTCGGGTGACCACCAGTAGGCGCGCACCTCGCCACGCGTGAACAACTCCTCCATGTAGATCCAGTTCAGGATGCCGTTGTAGACGGTGTCGCAGCCCGACGACGTGTGGCGGACTTCGGCACTCGTGGCGACATCCAGCGTGAAGAGGTCGTTGCCGCGCGTGTACGCGAGCATGGTTCCGTCGGGAGCGAAGGTAACGTTCCGTTCGGCGCCGTCGTCTTGCGTCAGCCGGCTGATGCGCGCGGTGCCGGCGTCGAGAAGAAAGAGTTCGCCGCGAAACGAGAACGCCGCGCGCGTGCCGGCGCTGTTCCAGTCGTAGGATGAGATGGAGAAAGGCGCGTCGTTTCCCTTGCGCAGATCTGCCGGAACGGCGACGGTGTCCGCGATGCAGATCACGCGCTCACGGCCCGACGGAACCTCACGAACCACCAGGGCACTCGCCTTCCGACCGTCCGCGTCCTCGGGGAGTTTGCGTATGAACGACACGGCCCCGCCGTCTCCGCGCCACTTGATCTGGGTGGGCACGGGGGCGAGGAGCGACGGCGTTCCGAATATCTTCTCGAGCGTGAGCGATTCGGCGGGGTCGGCCCCTGCCCGCGCCGACGGCGACGAAACGAATGCGAGACACGCGACGACAAGGACGGCCCGGCGGATGTTCATGGAATTCTCTCCTCCTCGGAACGATGGACGGAAGAGCCGAGCGTAGCACATTGCGCGGCCCGGCGCCCCCCGGCGGGGCAGCCGGCGTCCCGCCGGGCGGAAACGGCCCGGGAACGGGTCGAATGCCGTCCCGCGACGGGGGCACCCGGTACCGGGGCCGATTCGGAGATTGAAACCGGCGGCCCGTGTCACTATGATTCCCCCCGCAGGGTCAGTCTGCCCGATCCCCCAGTGCTTTCGACAGATCGGGGTCCAGTGAGCGGGGCCGGCCGTCCCGGCAGTCCGGTGGGAGAGTCCACGTGAGATTTTCGGAGCAGCCGTGCCGGAACGATTTCCGCCCCGCGTCCGTAGTAGCTCTTTGAACCCACCCAGGTGTCTTTCAATTCAGGAGGTCTGAGAAGCATGTTTCGGAGAATCGGGTTGCTCGCGGTCTTTTGTCTTCTGGTCGTCATGACCGGGAACACGCTCGCGAGCGAGCTCTCGCAGCCCTCGACGGTATCCATGGACGCGGCAGCCGCGACGGAGGACACCGGCGACAAGGGTGAAGCCAAGAAGAAGATGAAGCCGCGTCCGTACGCGGAGGAACTTCAGAAGAAGCTGAAGAAGCCGACGCCGAAGGGCCCGGAGCCGAAGTACAAGCCCTGGGACAAGATCGTCACCAAGGAGCACAAGAAGCACGAAGGCCTGCTCACCATCTACGTGAAGCAGGAGGAGATGCTTCTCGAGCTCAACAAGGACCAGCTCGACAAGCCGTATCTCGCGATACTCAGCCTTTCGCAGGGTATCGGGTCGAACTTCGTCTACGGTGGTCTTCCGGTGGATGACGTGATGTTCGATTTCCACCGCGACGAGGATCACATCCAGTTGCGCAGGCTGAGCACGAATTTCCGCGCAGGCGACAACGAAGCGCTCAAGAAGGCGCTGGACCTGACCTTCTCGGAGTCGATCGTGGAGAAGTTTCCGATCAAGACCGAGAAGGGCGACAAGGTGGTCATCGACGTGCGGGACTTCTTCCTGTCCGATGTGTCGGGCATGAGCCTGTGGCTGAGCGGTGCGCTCAACCAGCCGGTCAGGCAGGATTCGAAGAAGGGCTACCTCGGAAGCCTCAAGAACTTCCCGACCAACACGGAAATCGACACGCGCCTCACGTATTCGCCGTCGCGCGTAGAGACGCTGTCGCTGCCGAACGTTCCCGATCCGCGCAACATCCAGGTCGGCGTGGCCTGGAGCATCCGCAAGCTCCCCGAGGAGCCGATGATGCCGCGCATCGCTGACGACCGGGTGGGCTATTTCACGACGACCTTCAAGGATTTCACGAAGGAGAAGAAGGAGACCTTCTTCACGCACTATACCAACCGCTGGCGCCTCGAAAAGAAGGACCCGACGGCGGCGCTCTCGGAGCCGAAGCAGCCGATCGTGTTCTACATCGACCGCACGGTTCCGGATGAGTACGTGCCGTTCATGATCAAAGGAACGGAGTACTGGAACAAGGCGTTCGAGGCGGCGGGCTTCAAGAACGCGATCGTGGCCAAGCGTGCACCCACACCGGAAGAGGATCCGAACTACGACCCGGTGGATGCCCGCTACAACACGATCCGCTGGAACACGTCGGACGGCGTGTCCTACGGCGCCATAGGACCCTCGCGCGTCGACCCGCGCACGGGCGAGATCATCGACGCCGACATTCTGTTCGAGCACAACATCGTCCACAACTTCGGCAAGGCCTACCGCCGCTACGTGGGTCCGCAGGCGGCGCTGATGGAGGTCGATCCGAACCTCAAGCAGCTGTGGATGACCCCCGAGGAGCGCGCCCGGGAGGAGGCCGTGATGCGGCTTCCGTTCTTCAAGAACCGTCCGTACATGCTCTGTGCGATGAACGGTTGCATGGAGCTCGGCGGCCAGTTCATGCGCCTGTCGCTGCTCGCTGCGGGCATCGTGGACGCCGGCGGCGAGGTTCCGTTGGAGTACGTGGGCGAGGCCCTCTCGTGGGTCGCGGCCCACGAGGTCGGGCACACCATCGGCCTGCGTCACAACTTCAAGAGCTCGGGCTCGACGCCCTACGAGCAGCTGAACGACAAGGCCGCGATCGATCAGATGGGAATGACGGGCTCGGTGATGGACTAC
>CAZPUV010000046.1:0-12298 GCA_964589805.1 uncultured bacterium
GGCGGCCACGAGCCCGTTGATGGTGAGCATCCCGAGGCTCGGCGGGCAGTCCACCATGACATACTCGTAATCACCCCGCACCCGTTCGAGCGCGCGCTTGAGACGGAACTCCCGCTGTTGCTCGGTGACGAGCTCGACCTCCGCCCCCGCGAGCGCGGGACTGGATGGCAGCACGTCGAGGAACGGCATGGGCGAGGGAACGATGCTCTCCTGCACGAGGCTCTCGTCGAAGAGTGCGTCGTACACCGTGCGTTGCAACGAGGCTCTCTCGACGCCGGATCCCGACGTGGCGTTCGCCTGCGGGTCCATGTCGACGAGCAGCGTGCGCCGTTCCGCGGCGGCGAGGCTCGCGCACAGGTTGACGGCGGTCGTCGTCTTCCCGACTCCGCCCTTCTGATTCGCGACTGCGATGATCCGTCCCATGTTCTCCTAGGGCGTGCAGACCGGTGTGGTGGTCAACGGGCTCGCGTTGAGCCACGGGCTGACCTCCACCCGTGTCTGAACGAGTGCCGGGAACTTCTGCGAATCTCGGATGGTGTTCTTGATCGACTGCTCCTGCGTGAAGGAACCACCGAAGTAGTTGCAGGCCGCGTTCAGCGTGGTTACGGTGACGTCCTTCGGGAATCCATCCGCCAGGAAGATGTTCCACAGGCCATTGCCCACGGCGTTTCCGCTGATGTGATTGAAGTGAATGCCTGGAAACACGGCCCGCGCCAGCGTGATGCCGCTCTGGAAGTTGGACTGGATGACGTTGTACTCGACGGCGATGGACGCAGTATTCCCCGGATCGTCGACATTGAAACTGAGCCCGCTGGCTCCGTTGAACTTGATGACGCAGCGTTCGATGCGAACGTCGGGGATGCCCGTGGTCGACTTGCTCCCGATTGCGATGCCGTCGCCCCGGCCGTCGCTCACTTCCGTGTCGAGGACTTCCAGCGCGCCGCTCCCTTCGTGGAGAACGCCTGCGGTTCCGCTGCAACGGAAGGCACAGTCGCGGAGCAACGCCGACGCGGTGTCGCGCAGGCGCACACCGTGCTGCGCATACCATATCTCGGTGTGATCGAGTTCGATCTGTCCCGGGGTCGGCGGGTCACCCGCCTGCGTGCCGCCCTGGATGCCCTCCCACCAGCCGCGCTGGCTGCCGCACTGCGGGTCGAGGAGGTTGGGCCGGATGATCACCGGCTGGGCAGGAGTTCCCTGCGACACCAGACGCCCGGTGACATCGATCAGCAATGCCGGCGTATCGACCAGGATCTCCACGCCGGCCTCGATGGTCGCCGTTTCGCCCCGGGCGATCAGCAGGGACGGACTGGCTGGATTCAGACTCAGCAGATACGGCGACCTGCTCTTCTCGAAGAACCGCGTGGCGCCGCCCGCCGACGTGCAGACCCGGAGCACGGCGGTGCGACGCGTGGTCTGGCTGCCGTCCCGGACCGTCACGACCACCGTATCCACACCGACGGTCGCCGGGACCGACCAGGTGGTTGTGGCGGCGTTTGGCGTTCCCAGCCCCCCGCGCGTGACCTTCCATTCAATCGTCGTCGGGTCGCCATCGGGGTCGCTCACGGTCACCGAAAGCGTTGCTACATCATTTTTTACAAATCCACCCTTGGAAAATGAGAACTTGACCGAGGGCGGGCGGTTGACGGGCTGGATCACATCGCCCCCACCGGAACAGGCGAGCAGAAGACCCGCGAGGGAGATCGCGAGCACGCGATTGTTCATCTAAGTCCTTTCATATCAATGTAATACAATTCTGGTGGGGTGGTGCTGCGCCTACAATAGCGGCGGAGAAGGGCGCGAATCAAGTGCTTTGTCACGTTCTGCACGTGTTTCGGAACGCGGGCGGCGCCCCGGGTCAGCCGTCGCTCGCCCGGCCCCGGGGACCGGGGCCCCGTTTCACGTGGAACACGGGGGGGACTACCGGGTTCGCATGGTCGGCCGGGGCGTGCCGAAGGTCACCGGCTCCGCGTCGAACCGCCTGGCGGTTTCCGGGGATTCGAAGTAGAGGAGACGCCCGCCGAACGAACGTCGCTCGCTGGAGGCTGCGGGCTGAAAGCGGGTGAGGGACACCGGGTCGGTCACCCGCCCGGCGTAGCGCCAGGGCTCCGCGACGAAGGCCCGCAGCGCGGCTTCAGATCCGAAGTAATAGACCTCGTGGTTGACAAAAGCCCGATGGCCCGCGTCGAGGATCGCCCGTTGAGCCGGGTCGACGGCACAGGCCAGCGACACGCCAAGATCCCGCAGATATCGATCCGGGCCCTGCACGAAGGCCGTCGCGCAGGGCGCTCAGCAGAACCCCACGGGATGGCCGTTGACGTACACCGGGGGCATCTTCGGGTTCAGCCGGAGCTTGCGGACCGGGCAACGGTCGTTGATCGAAACCATCTTCCCGTCGAAGAAGCGGATCCGGGGAAAGGAGTCCTGGGGTGCGACGAACTCGCCGAACGATACGTGGTCTCCCGTCCCGCTCTTGTCCCGGGAGCACGAGGCTCCCGCCACGGCGACGGCGGCGAGAAGGACGGCCGCCAGCCACGTGCGCCGCGTCTTCACGCGCCACGGCGCCGGCCGGGCGCCTGCGGGTCAGTCGGTTCGGTGGTAGGACACATAGTTGCCGTATTGTCCCCGCGCATCGCGCTTCAGATCAAGCGATTTCCCCACGCGGGGCGCGACCGGGCTTCCCGCCGCGACGGTGCCGTAGAATCGCGCTCCCGGCCCGAGCATCGGCTCGAGGCGGGGACCGATCTCCCCGGGACTGGCGACGGCGACCGCGACGGCGATGTCGAACTTCCCGCGAAACCGCTCCTGCCGGGCGGCCTCTTCGATCGGCCCCGCGAATACCTCGACCGTCGCCAGTGACAGCCGGACCGCCAGCGCCTGGAGGAAGCCGGCCTTTCGTTCCTTGCGCTCCACAAGGAGAACACGCCACCCGGGCTGGGCCAGCGCCCAGACCACGCCCGGGAAGCCGCCACCGGATCCCACGTCGACGCACCAGATCTCGCCGCTATCTCCGTCTTCGCGGACAGTGTTCAGGAGTTCGAGGCTCTCGAGGATGAGCCGCTCGCAGGCCGCCTGGGGGTCGCGGCGCGACACGAGGCCCAGCTGCGGGTTCCAGCGCAGGATCTCGGTCACGTGAATGGCAAGGGAAGCGGGAGAGACAGAAAGAAGGGGAAACGCTGTAACTGCTTTATTTACAATTAGTTCTGCAGACAGGCTCGCCATCTATCCGGCCCGCCGGCGTCGCTCAAGGTGAACCGCCAGAATCGAGAGGTCGGATGCCCGCACACCGGCGATCCTCGACGCCTGCCCGATGGTCTCCGGCCGCATTCGCGACAGCTTCTCGCGCGCCTCGAGGCTGATGCCGCGCACGCCCTCGAAGGAGAAGTCCGCGGGAATCACCCGGGCGTCGAGATTCCGCACCGCGCGTATCTCACGTTCCTGGCGCTCGATGTACCCCTCGTACTTGACCGCGCACTCGATGCGCGCGTCCAGCGCGCCGTCGATCGGAAGCGCGGCGGCTTCGCGCATGTGCTCGATGCGAACGCCCGGGCGTCGCAGCACCTCCGCGAGGGTTGCACCCGGGCGAACCGGTTCGAGGCCTTCGTCGAGAAATCGTTCGTTGCCCGCGACGGCCGGAAACGGCGTCCGTCGCAGCAGATCGATGGCCTGCTGCACGCGCGCGACCCGCTCCTGCACCGCATCCCGCACATCAGGATCCACGAGTCCGAGCCTGCAGCCCGTTTCGATCAGCCGCTCGTCCGCGTTGTCCTGGCGCAGCAGCAGTCGGAACTCCGCCCGGCTCGTGAACATGCGATACGGCTCGTCGATGTCCTTCGTCGTGAGGTCATCGATGAGCACACCCACGTATGCTTCGTCCCGCCCCGGCACGAACGGCGCGCCGCCGCGGAGCGCGAGAACGGCGTTGACGCCGGCCACGAAGCCCTGCGCCGCCGCCTCTTCGTATCCCGATGTTCCGTTGACCTGTCCGGCGAAATACAGACCGGCGATGAATTTCGACTCCATGGTGCGCCTCAGCTGGTCGGGCGGGAAGAAGTCGTACTCCACCGCGTATCCCGGTCGCGCCATGCGCGCGGACTCGAGACCCGGGATGCTGGAGAGAATCTCCAGCTGCACGTCGACCGGCAGACTCGTGGAGATCCCGTTGAGATAGAGTTCGGGATGGTCCAGACCCTCGGGCTCGACGAACACCTGGTGGCGCGTCTTGTCCGCGAAGCGCACCACCTTGTCCTCGATGGACGGGCAGTAGCGCGGCCCGATTCCCTGGATCACACCGCCGTAGAGAGGCGAACGCGAGAGGTTGCGGCGGATGATCTCGTGCGTGCGCTCGCCGGTGTACGTCAGGTGACACGGGACCTGCGGGAGTTCCACGCGCCGCGTGCGATGGGAGAACGGCAACGGCGGAAGGTCGCCGGGCTGCAGCTCCATTCGGTCGAAGTCCACGCTGTCCCGGAACACGCGCGGCGGCGTTCCCGTCTTGAGCCGGCCCATTCTCAAGCCCAGACGGCCGAGGCTCGCGGAGAGACCGGACGCCGGCGGCTCACCTTCGCGCCCGCCACGGGTCTGGCGATCACCGGTGTGCATGAGGCCGCGAAGGAACGTCCCGGTCGTCACGACACAGGCCGATGCCGTCACAACCGCTCCGGTTGACAATCGGACCCCCGTGAAACGCTCGCGGGCGACGAGAATCTCTTCGACCTCGGCCTCGAGCACGTCGAGGCCCGCCTGGGCGGCCAGCACCCCCTGCATGAGCGCCGAGTAGCGGTATTTGTCAACCTGAGCGCGCGGGGACCACACGGCCGGGCCCTTGGCGCGGTTCAGCATCCGGAACTGGATTCCCGCCCGGTCGGTGGCATGACCAATTTCGCCCCCGAGGGCGTCCAGTTCCTTGACCAGATGCCCCTTGGCAAGTCCGCCCACCGCAGGGTTGCACGGCATGTGGCCGATACGGTCCCTGCGCATTGTCAACATAACGGTGCGCATCCCCATGCGAGCCCCCGCGAGCGCGGCCTCACAACCGGCATGGCCCCCGCCAATCACCAGGATGTCGCAATGCGTTTTCATCGAATGTTTACAATATGGCCTGCCCGCCGAGCCACTGTTGACAATATGTCCGGGCGCGGTTGACAATCCGCGCCGCAAATGTTGACAAACTACTTTCCGATACAGAACCGCGAGAAGATCACGTCCAACAGGTCTTCCCGGTAGCGGCGCCCCGTCGCCTCCTCATAGTAGGAGAGAACGTCGCGAGCCCGCACCGCCAGCAATTCCAACGGGTCCCGGCCTTCGATGGCCCGGGCCAGCCCCGACAGCGGCTCGCGGACCGACGACAGGAGTGCGACGAGGCGAGCGTTCAGGATGGCCCGGTCCCGCGCCATGCGCGCGAGTCCCTCCGCGCGGGCGAGCCGGAGCAACGCGGCGCGCAGGCCCTCGATACCTTCGCCCGTCTCCGCGGACACGCGAACCAGCGCGAGCCCGGGGCGGGCGGTCACTGCTACCACCACCGGCCGGTCGATCTTGTTTACTACCACGACGGAGCGGTCCGCGTCGAGCCGCTTGACCACGTCGTCGAGTCCCGGCGGCATCGGCGCCGATCCATCGACGACGAAGATCACCACATCCGCCGTCTCCGCTGCATCGCGTGCCCGGTCGATTCCAATCGACTCGACACGATCGGGCACCGCGTCGCGCAACCCCGCCGTGTCGTGAATGACAAACGGAACCCCCTCGATCGACAGGGTCTCGCGCAGGACGTCGCGCGTCGTTCCGGGAACCTCCGTGACGATCGCACGGTTCTCGCCGACCAGCCGGTTGAAGAGGCTGCTCTTGCCGGCGTTGACAGGTCCGGCCACGACCGCATGGTAGCCATCGCGCAGCGGGCGCGCGAAGGCGGCGGATGCCAGCAGATCCTCGACGTCCGCACGCTGCCGTTCGATGAGCGCCAGCGCTTCGGGGACGTCGAGGGCGTCGATGCCCTCCTCGATGAAGTCGATGTTGGCTTCGATCAGCCCGAGGAGTCCCAGCATCCCGTCGGCCAGGGCGCCGATACGGCGAGAGAGCGTCCCGCGCAGTTGCCGTTCGGCAACGGAACGCTGCAGCTCGGTTCGGGCGTGGATGAGGTCGGCGACGGCCTCCGCCTGGATGAGGTCCATCTTGCCGTTGAGAAAGGCGCGGCGGGTGAACTCACCGGGTTCCGCCGGCCGCAGGTCGAGCGAATAGAGGGCTTCGAGAACGCGTGCCACCACCGCTCCCCCGCCGTGACACGAGATCTCGACGACGTCCTCACCCGTGTAGGACTCGGGGGCCCGCATGACCGCGGCCATCACGTCGTCGACCGGTGTGCCATCGGGAGCCACGAAAGCCCCGTGGTAGAGACGCCGGTGTTCCCATTCGCCCGGAAGCGGCTTTCCCCCCGGCGAGCGCAGAACGCGCGACAGCGCGGCGAGGGCGCCTTCCCCGGACAGTCGAACGACCGCGATCCCGGACTCGCCGGGCGGGGTTGACAGGGCGGCAATCGTGTCGGTGTGCGCGGGCATGATGCCCGCATTCTAGCATGCAGCGAGGAATCTACCGGGGGTTCACGAAGAAGCCCACCGAGTCCGAGGACATCGAGCCGAACAGCCCCACCCCGCCCTCCACGTGGAAGATCGGGGAGACGATGTTGTCGCCGGCTTCTCCGCCGAAGCCGAAGCCACCCGCCCCGAGCACCGGATCCGTGCGCGCGAGGTCGTACCAGTTCCGGTCCATGGTGAACACCCGCATCTTGTAGCGCCCCTGGAAATAGATGGCAAACCACGGAATGCGCAGGAAGTTCTCGCGCGCTTCGAAGGGCGGCGACGAGGTGACGCGTGTGAAGCTCTCGAGATCCTCGTCGTCCAGGAAGTCTCCTTCGATGAGAAGCGGCGACGCCAGATCCAGGCTCTGAAGCCCGACCAGATAGCCCACCGCCGGGTCGTTCTCGAGGCGGACTTCGAGCAGCCCCTCGGTGTACGCGAGCTGATTCTCCGGCAGGTAGTAGATCGAGTCGGGATCGCCGGTCGCGGCGGAGAACGCGGTCAGGGTCCGGACCACGTTTCGACCCTGCGCGTCGAGCAGAACCCAGTCCCGCACTCGAAGCGGCGACGGCGTCGTGGTTGTCGCGCGTACGGTCCGTCCGTCGAGAAGATCGACCCGGAGGTGATACGTGGCCCCGGAGCGGACGATGCCGCTGTCGATCGGGCTGTAATGTCCCGGACTGGATAGAACCTCGCCGAACCGGATGCGCTCGGTCCCGCTTCTGATGACGACACTGGCGCCGGTGATGCCGGCCGCCTGCAGGCTGAACGGCCGGTTGGGCGCGAGCGTCCGGGTGACGTACACATCCGGGAACCGCTGTCCGACGACCAGCATCGCGTCCACCACCGGAATGCCCGCCCCGCCCGGTGCAAACAGCTCGTCTTCGTCGCGCGCCGGGGAACACGACAGGACTGCCACGGCGGCGACCAGCATTACAAGACGCTTCAGAACCACACGTTCACCCCGATGCTGGGAATGACGGGCAGCATGCGCGCCATCGTCGCCGTCACCACGTCGCCGTCGCGCTCGTACTGGACGAACCACTCGTTGCGGCGGCTGTACACGTTGAACACCTCGACCATCCACTCGGCGCGGGCGCCGAAAAGCGAGAAGTCCCGCGCCACGGACACGTCGAGACGGTTGTACGGGAGCAGCCGCGCGCTGTTCCGGTCGCCGTAGATCAACTGGATGTCCTCGGGGGTGATCCCCGTGGCCGGATCACGGATGGTGTATCTCGACGCCACGGGCGTGAACGCCTGCCCCGTCGCGTACACGAATGCACTCGCGAACCGCCACTTTCCGGCGCTGTACTCGCCCACCACGTTTACGTCGTGGCGCCGGTCGTACTTGGGCGGAAACGCCTTGCCGCCATTCACACCGGGGAATTCGCGACGCGTCCACCCCAGCGTGTAGCCGATCCAGCCCGTCAGCCGGCCGGCGTCGCGCCGCGCGAGGAGTTCGACGCCGGTGGCGTATCCGGTTCCGTTCAGATGGAAGATGTCATCCGCGGTGGCGGCGTCCGCGTTCACGGGTGACGCGTTGTCGAGCAGCACGAGATGCTCGAGGTCCGTGTAGTACCCCTCGATCGAGAACAGCGTGGACGCTCTCCAGCGCCAGTCGAGGCCCGCCACCAGCTGCCGGGAACGTCCGACCTCCGCGGTCTCGTCGATGGGCACGTAGAAGTCGGCCGCCGACACGGCCTCGGTGGCTACGAGCTGCATGTACTGATGGTAGATCCCGCCCGCCAGTTTCAGGCGCGTCGCCTCGGAAAGCGACTGCGCGATTCCAGCGCGCGGCTCCACGAGCCAGCGGGCGCCGTCGTCGATGTAACGGACGCGCGCGCCCGCATCGATCACCGTCTCGCTCCAGGGGGTCCAGCGCTCGGAGAAGAACGCGGCGCCCTCGGCCGGCTCGCGCCGGTATTCCAGGATCGATTGCGAGTTGAAATCCTGGCGAAATCCCACGTCGTACTGCGTCGCCGACACTCCCACCGTCAGCCGGTGACGCAGTCCCGCCTGCCATGCGGCCTTCGCCGACGCCGTGACGTCGCGGATGTCGTTCTCGATGACGATGGGAGTGGTGAAGGCGCTGGCGGTCGAATTGCTCGCATAGTCACTGAGAGAGATCCGCGCCGTCACGAGCAGCCGCTCCCGGAACGCACGGATGAACGCGCCGCTCACCACCGTGTTGCCCCAGTCGAGCTTGAGATACGTGCCCGTATCGAGGTCGAAGTCCAGCCGGTCGGTGCCGGTGTACGCGGAAAACTCCAGGCGTCCGCCCCCCGCCGGAATCGAAAACTTGCCGTTCACATCGTAGAAGTAGTAATCCGGAACTTCCGTTTCGGCGTCGCGGATGAGTTCGAGGAGGGGTTCGAGGTGTGTGCGTCTGCCACTCACCGCCCATGACGATCGTCCCAGCGACCCTGCCATGGCCAGTCGCGATGCAATGGTGCTCACGCCAATCCCTCCGCTGAACTCCCGCGCGTCGGCGTCGCGCGTGCGCACGTCGAGCACCGCCCCGAGCCGTCCGCCGTGCTCGGCCGGATACGCCCCCTTGTAGAGGTTCACGTCTCCCGTGGCGTCTGCGTTGAAGGTGGAGAAGAAACCGAACGCGTGGGTCGGGTTGTACACCGTGGCCTGGTCGAGGAGCACGAGCGTCTGGTCGGGCCCGCCGCCGCGCACGTAGAGCGCGCTCGAGAAATCGGACGCCGCCTGAACACCCGGAAACAGCTGCAGGCTCCGGATGGGATCGCCTTCGGCAATGCCGGGAAGCGATGAAAGCCGGTCCGCCTTGATCGACACGAACCCGGGTTGCACATCGCTGATCTTCGCGAAGCGATCCTCCTGCACCACGATCTTCTCCACCGGAACCGGCTCCACGTCCAGCACCGCGTCGAGCCGGTACTCGCGGTCCTCCGTGACAACGAGACTGTCTTCGTGCGCCGAGTAACCCACGCGGGAGAAACGAACTGCGTATCGCCCTTCGGGAACGAAACCAAAGACGTACCGGCCGTCCGGCAGGCTCATGACTCCCTGGGAAACGTCTCGGCCGTCGACCGAACGCCCGATGACCTGCACCGTCACATAGGCGACGGGGCGGCGCGTTTCGCGATCGATCGTTGTTCCACGGACAATCGCGCTTTGCGCTCCGATCGGAACGAGCAGGAGGATGGAAACGACAAGGAAGACGGTGCGTTGCATCATGGAAGCGAGGCGCGGGCCTGCGCGGGCGCGTTGCCCCGCACGGTGCGGGCTTCAGTCCCGGGGCAGGTCGCCCGCGTCGGCGGTACGCGGGGTCAGGACGACCTTCCGCAGCAGTCCATCGCCGATCGTGTACGTGGTGACGTCTTCGAACTCCGCCACCGCCAGGTGGATGATGCGCCGTTCGGACGCTTTCAGCGGCTCGAAATCGCACTCGCGCTGCGTACGCCGCACCCGGTCGGCGAGCCGGTGTGCCTTCTCGATGAGCAGGCGGTGCTTGCGGTGGACGTAGCCACCCACATCCACGGTGATCTTGCTGTGCCGGTGCGTGCGCCCGGTGAACACGCGATTGACGATGTGCTGGATCGACGACAGGGTCTCTCCGCGGCGACCGATGAGGAGCCCGTCCAGTCCGTCGGACGAGATGTTGACGAAAGTGGTGTCGTCGGATTCCTCGATGCTGAGGTTGTGCTCCACACCCATGAAGCCCAGCAGCTCCCCGATGATGCTCCGGATGATGGCGGCATTGTCCCCGGCACCGGCGGCGCGCTGGCCGCGTGTCGTCACGCGGATACGCACCATCTTGCCCCCGAACAACCCCAGCAGTCCGCCGTGGGTCTCGGAGAGGACTTCGATGTCGACGTCTTCCTTGCGCGCGCCGAGCTCCTTGAGCGCCTTCTCGAGCGCCTGGTCGATGGTCTTTCCAGTGGTCTCTACGGATCCCGACATTCGGCTCCCCCTACCGACCCTTGCGTCCACCCGCGCGACCGCGCTTGCGGGGAGTTTCCTCCGCAACCACGGCGACGGGTGCTGCTTTCCGTGAGTCCTTGACGATGTAGTACTGCTGGGCCACCGACAGAACCGTATTGATGATCCAGTAGATCACGAGCCCCGACGGCATCTTGTAGAAGAGCACCGTGAACACGATCGGCAACAACGTGTTGAACCCGGCCGGGATGGCGGTGCTGGCCTGTCCCGTGGGCGACCCTCCCAACTTCGACTGGGCCCACATCGACGCGCCCATGATGATGGGCAGCAGGCTGAAGTTGTCTCCGATCAACGGAAGCCCGATGGGGAGCTTGAAGAGCACGTCCTGCTGGGAGAGATCGCTGATCCATCCCGCGAACGGCGCGCCTCGCAGCTCGATGGTGTACTGCAGCACGTTGAACAGCGCGATGAACACCGGCATCTGCAGCAGCATCGGCAGGCAGCCGCCCAGGGGGTTCACGCCCGCCTCCTTGTACAGCTTCATCGTTTCTTCGCTCAGGCGCCGCCGGTCGTCTCCAAACTTCTCCTTCAGAGCCTGCATCCTCGGCTGGAGGTCCTGCATCTCCTTCATGGACTTGAAGCTCTTGTGGGTCAGCCGGTAGAACAGGACTTTCGTCAGAACCGAGATGATGACGATCACCCAGCCGTAATTGGGAATGAACTTGTGGAGCGCCTTGAGCGCCCACAGGACGACCTCGCTCACCGGCCGGATGAACTTCATCCCCAGCTCGACGTTCTTTTCGAGTCCCACGCCGAGGGCCCCGACCACGTCGAAACTCAGCGGGCCCATGAACACACGCATCGCGCTGGAAACCTCGCCGCGGGCGACCGTTGCCGGGATTGCGACCGTCTGGGTGATGCGGTGTTCGGCCTTGATGCCCGTGATTTTGACGTTGGCGCGTGTGGGTTGTTCCGGGTACATCGCGGCCATGAAGTACTTCGTCTGCAGGGCGGCCCAGTTGAAGGTGCCGTTGTAGTCCTCGACGTGGGAACGGCCGAAATCGCCGGGCTTGCGCCGGTGCTTCTCCTCACCGAGGAGAACGCTGGCCCGGAAAGCGGCCTGGTCGTTCGCGGCGTTTGCCTCCGTGGCCGTAAGGCCAGGGCCGAAGCTCCACGCCACGTCGCGCGCACCCGGGACCAGGGCTTCGCTCAAACGCAAGCGCGCCTCGAAATCGTAACGATCGCCGAAGAAGCGATAGGAGCGTTCGACACTCCCGCCCGGACCCGACGCCCGGAAGGCCACGTCCACCGGTTCGCTCCCCGAAACCTCCAGAACCCCACCCTGCGGTAACGGTTTTCCGCCGGAACTCACCTCGAAGACGATCTCGTCGAGGTCGAGATTGCGCACATCGCCGTCTATGCGGAGCGAAAGCATGTGTGCTCGCGCCCAGCTCTCTCCTTCCGGCAGAAGCTGTACGTGCTCTTCGTTCGTCGTGTAGTGCTTGAGCGTCGCTGAAGTCAGGACACCCCCGCGCGTGCTCAGGGTGTAGTCGTAGAGCGGAGACGATATCGTAACCTCATACGCGGGCTCTTCCGAGGTGCCGAGTGTCTCCGCGGCCGCACGGCCGACGGTATCGGCCGGCGCCGGCGCCGAGCGCGCCGGCGGGCTCGTCGCCAGCGCCTTTGCTGCCGGCGTGGCTGTCGAATCGGTTGCCGTTGCACGCTCCGCTTCCGCCGCCTGACGCAGGGCTTCCGCCTGCCGATGCGCGCGCTGCTCCTTCATCCGCGGGGAGAGAAAGAGAGCGTCGTAGGCGAAG
>CAZPUV010000047.1:0-2697 GCA_964589805.1 uncultured bacterium
GTCCACGCGCGGTGCAGCGGTGAATGGTCGCGTCGGGGCCGAACAGCCCGCCGTCACCGAACTGGAACCCGGCTACGCCCCGCCCAGGCGCAGCGGCTTGACCTTGAGGCCGCACGCCGAGTCTTCGATCAACGCGGCAAGGCGTCGCAGGCGCGTTTCTTCCTTCTTCGCGCCCATCACCCAGGAAGACGCGAGCCGTCGGTACGACGGCGTCTGCGACTGAAAGAAAGCCCACGCCCTCCGGTCGGCGCGGAGCTTCCTCTCGTACGCGGGCGACAGCGCGATGGCGCGGCTCTCCGCCCCGCCGGCCTTCTCTTCCTTCCTGCGGCGCGCGAAAGCCGCGATGCCGGCCGGCTGCATCAGGCCGAGCTTCCTCAACTGGCCGGCGCGGCGGATATTGGTGGGGCTCCAGTTGCTCTTCGGTTTCCGCGGCGTGAACCGATGCGCGTAGCTGTCCTCGTCGACGCGGTTGAGGATGCCGTCTATCCAACCGAAGCAGAGCGCCTGGTCGAGCGCCTCCTGGTAGGTGATGCCCTTCTTCCGCGAGCTCTTCTTGTAGAACCCCACCCACAGTTCCGTCCGGCGCGCGTGGTTCGCCATGAGCCAGCGGCGGAACTGCGCGGCGGTCTTGAAGAAGGTGACGGAGGAGCGGTCGATCATCCGGTCGTGACGAGACGGCAACTACGGATTCAGGCGGTTGATCATCCGGGGGAACGGAATGGCCTCTCGCAGGTGCGAGAGCCCGCAGAAGTAGGATACCGTCCGCTCGACACCCAGTCCGAATCCGGAGTGCGGCACCGTGCCGTAGCGGCGGAGGTCCAGGTACCACTCGAACGCCGCCCGCGGGAGGTTGTGTTCCTGGATGCGACGCTCGAGGAGGTCGAGGTCGGGTGTCCGCTGCCCGCCGCCGATCACTTCCCCGTACCCTTCCGGCGCGAGCATGTCCACCGAGAGACAGTACTCCGGTTCCTTCGCGTCGGGCTCCATGTAGAACGCCTTGATCGCGGTCGGGAAATGATGCACGAACACCGGCGTTTCGTGCGCCTCGGTGAGCGCGGTCTCGTCGGGCGAGCCGAAGTCCCCGCCCACCTCGAACGGGAGCCCCTTCTCGACCAGGAACTTCGCCGCATCCCTATAATGGAGGCGCGGGAAGGGCCGCTTCATGGCGGCCTCGAGGCGCGTCGTGTCCCGTTCGAGAACATCGCGGATCTCCGTTCCGCACGCTTCCAGCACGCGTCCCGTGACGTAGCAGAAGAAGTCTTCGCACAGATCCATCAGCCCGGGCAGTTCCAGGTACGCGACCTCGGGCTCCACCATCCAGAACTCGGTGAGATGGCGCCGCGTCTTGGACTTTTCGGCGCGGAACGTGGGACCGAAGCAGTACACCTTACCGAACGCCGCGGCGGTGGCCTCGTTGTAGAGCTGGCCGCTCTGCGAGAGGTACGCCCGGTCTCCGAAGTAGTCGGTCTCGAAGAGCGTGCTGGTTCCCTCGCACGCGTTCGGCGTCAGAATCGGCGTGTCCAGGTTGATGAACCCGCGATCGTTGAGGTAGTCGCGGATCGCCTTCACCGTGTGGTGACGTACCATCAGCACGACGTGCTGCTTCCGGCTTCGGAGCCACAGGTGCCGGTGATCCAGCAGGAATGCCGAGCTGTGCTCCTTCGGCGTGATCGGGAACCCCTCCCCGGTGCCGACGACGCGCAGACTCTGGAGGGTCAGTTCCACCCCGCCCGGCGCGCGCTTGTCCTCGCGCGGAACACCCGTCACGACAACGCTCGATTCCTGCGCGAGTCGGCCAAGGGTGTCGAAGTCTTCGGCGCTCACATCCGCGGCACTGGCCACGCACTGGAGGTAGCCGGTGCCGTCGCGCAGTATCAGGAAACGAATCTTCCCGCCGGACCGGGTGTTGTAGACCCACCCGCGCAACTCGACGGGCTTGCCCGCGAGTGTTCCCAGGTCACGAATGTAGACGACCGGAAGCTGTGCCATGGGTCCGTTTATACCACGCGGGGCTGCGGGACGCCAGCATCCGGTCGTGCGCTGCGGGCGCGACACCGCCAATTGACGGCTCCTCGCCCGAGATCCTATGCTCGCGCGGACATTTCCACCCCGACCATCAGAAGGAGCTCTCGGTGAAGG
Organism: uncultured bacterium; assembly: GCA_964589805.1. Classification (GTDB taxonomy): domain Bacteria; phylum Krumholzibacteriota; class Krumholzibacteriia; order WVZY01; family JAKEHA01; genus JAKEHA01. Next base: position 2,140 of record CAZPUV010000047.1, read on the forward strand.
CCGCCATCCGGATCCCCGTCGTTGTGCTGATCGTCCTTGTCGCCCTCGGCCGACCCGCGTCGTCGGCTGCCGAATCATTCAGTCTCGACCCCCCGGTACCCTTCGTGCTCCTGATGGTGGCCGTGTTGACGGCGGACGTCGTGACGCTGGTCGGAAACACGGTGCATGTCGCCCATGGCGAGGGAAGCCACGCGATGGGCTGGGTCGGGTTCGCCGCCGGCAGTTTCACCGCCCTCATCGCGCTGGCGGGGGTCTCGGACGCCGACGACAAGGCGCCCTTCATCGGCCTCGCAGCGGGCGGCATCGCCGTGGCCGGCATGGGAATCTGGAGCATTCGACTGGCGGGAAACACCGCGGACCGGCACGGGAAACGCTCCCTGACGATCGGACCCGAACTCGCCCGACGGATGGACGGCACCCCCGAGCCGCGAATGGCCGCGGCCATCGGATTCTGACCCGCGCGGCGGCAGCCGCGCTCCCCGCACTCCAGCCGTCCCACCCCGCCGGGGCACCGGCACGCTTCTTGCCGAATCACCTTCGCATCGAAGAACTTAGGGC
>CAZPUV010000047.1:2707-12009 GCA_964589805.1 uncultured bacterium
CGCCAGCATCCGGGGCCGCGGCCGTCGGATTCTGACCCGCGCGGCGGCCGCCGCGCCCCATGCATTCCCCCGCGCTCCGCCGGCGCGGCACCGGCACGCTTCTTGCCGAATCACCTTCGCATCGAAGAACTTAGGGCGACATCCAGACGCCGTGAGAGGCCAGTAACACGCTATGAACTCGCAGTCCCGCTTCGGGAAGGTCACACCCCGATGAGCCGTTATCGTCGTGTGTTCGTTGCAATCTGCATGGGGACGGCGTTTACCGCCGTTTCCCCCGTCCTCGCGCCGGCGGGCCCGGTAGAATTTGCCCGCTACCAGGATCAGCAACTCTACGCGGGCGCGGTGACGCTGCCGCTTCCCGCCAGCGTGGAGTACCGCCACGCCGTGGACGCGATCGCGAAGGGAGATCTCGCCCTGGGCGCCGAGCACCTGCATTCGGCGCTCCTGCTTCGGCCCCGGTACGCCGACGCGCACTTCACGCTCGCTTACGTCTACGCGCGTCAACTCAACGTGGATGCGGTCTATCATCTGGTACAGGGCGTCGTGATAACCGCGACGACCTTCGACCATCAGCGCGTCTTCGCCGTGAACGCGGCCGTCACCCTGGCACTCGTGCTGATCTTCACGAGTGCCATCGTGTGGATCTCGCTCGCGGTGCGCTACTTCCCCTTCCTCGCCCACAGCCTCGAGGAGGCGCTCCAGAGCAAGTTCAACGCCTCGGCGGCGCGTGTTACCGCATACCTGCTCATCCTGGCGCCGTTTGCGCTTCTTCCCGGCTACGCGACCGCGGCCGCCATCGTCCTGCTCGGAACCTGGTCGTTCATGCAGCGCCGCGAGCGCGTGTTTTCGTTCCTGATCACCGCGGCCTTCGCCCTGCTCGTGTGGTTCACGCCTGCGCTGGACCGCTATTCCGTGGTGGCGGATCCCAATTCGCTCGTATCTCTGATCGCGCGCGCCAACGAGTCGGCCTCCGACGAAACCCTGGTCCGGGCGCTTTCGTCCACGACCGCGGAAGGACTGGAGGCCGAGCGGCAGACGGCGCTCGGCATCGTGACCATGCGCGCCGGAGAAACCGACGCCGCGGCCGCGCACTTCCTGCGCGCCATATCCATCCGGCCCGGTGCGCCGATTGCGTACATAAACCTCGGCAACGTCTACTACCTGAACGGCCAGCACGACAAGGCGCTCGAAGGCTACCGGAAGGCGGAACAGGCGGACACCAGCGACGCCGTGGCACAGTTCAACCTGGCGCAGGCCTACATCAAGACCCTGCTCATGAGCGAGTCGTCGCGCGCACTCGCGCGCGCATCGCAAAACGGTGTGGAAGAGATCCTCGAGTCGTTCGCCGTCCCGGCGCGCAGGCTGATGGAGGTCTACCCGCGGACGTATTCGAGCCGCGAACTGTGGCGCGTCGCCAGCATCGAAGGACAGCGTCGCAATCCGGCCGTGCTGGCGAGCGCGGTGTCCAGTGTCACCGGCCAGTCGCCCCGTGTCAGCTTCTGGATCGCGGTCACCACGCTGCTGCTCGCCCTGATCATCCAGCGCTCCCGGAAGACCATCCGGTTCGCCTTCCAGTGCTCCAACTGCGGCGAGCTCACCTGCGACGGTTGTTGCAACGAGGATCGTGGGGCGGTGATCTGTCAGGCCTGCAGCAAGGTGGTCGGTGGCGTCACATCGGACCGCGTCATCGAGGCGCTCCTGCGCCAGCGCCGGCAATCGGTCGTCGTGCGGCGGCGGCACTCGATCCGCTGGACCACGCTCTGGATCCCCGGTCTGCGGCATATCTTCTTCGGCCGCTTCCTGTCCGGGTTCGTGCTGGCGGCGTTCTTCTCGTTCTCGGCGCTCATGCTGTGGACGCGCGGCTACCCACTGCCGGACTGGAACGTCCTGCCCACGCGGACGCCGCTCTGGCAATGGATACTCCCGGTGGCGGGGCTGGCGCTCGCGTACTGGATTGCCATCGTCTCCCGGCAGCGGTACGAGGTCCGGAACACGCGCGCCGGTTCGGCTCGCCAGCGCGCCGACATCGGCGACAACGCGACTTCACAAACGGCTTAGGCAACTCATTCGGCAGGACGCACCATGGCGCTCGAAGGCAATCTCAGTTCATTCGGTCTCGAAGAGATCCTGCAGCTCATCGCAGTCCAGCAGAAGACCGGCATGCTGTCGGTCAATGCGACAGACAAGTCGGCGGTGCTGTTCTTCCGTGACGGCAAGATCATCTCCACGCGTGACCGACGCAGCAAGACGCGCGATCCGTTCCGCGACTACCTGGCGCGCTATGGCTGTCTGACACGCGAAGCCATGGTGCGTATTTCGCAGATCGGCTCCCAGTCCCGGCTGGACCTCCTGGACATCGTGATCTCCGAGAACTTCTTCGACGAGAAGACGCTCAAGCGCCACTGGCGAAATCACATTCAGGAGTCGTTGCACGAGGTCATCACCTGGGACCAGCTCTCGTACAAGTTCATCTCCGGCGACGAAGTCGTGTCGGGAGTGAAGTCGCTCGGCGAGTACTCCGTGGAGCCGTTGCTCATGGAGTGCATGCGCCGCATCGACGAGTATCCCATGCTCCTGCAGGCTTTCGCGGCGGACGGGGTGCGCATAGCGGCAACCGGCCGCGCACCCGAGCCGGACGCGGAGCGCATGGAGAGCGAAGCCATCGTGCTTGCCCTGGTCGCGCAGCCGAGAACCGTGCGGGACATCATCGCGCGCGCCCAGCTGCCGTCATTCGACGTCTACGAGGCCCTCAAGATCCTCAAGGAGAAGGGGATGATCGCCGTCGACGCGGACGATCAGGGCGGCATCGCCACAGAGGATGCCGTCGGCGGCAAGACGCAACCCCGGCAACGCCGGAATCCGATGATCCTGTTCGCCGCTGCCTTCCTCTTCACGAGTTGTCTCATGTTCGGCGCCTGGCGCAACACCGATCATCTGGCGCGGATTGCCCGCGACGGCGCGCTTTCGCGCGATCCGGCGGCCCGCGCGCGTGTCGAGCACCATATCCGTTTCGTGGTGGAAGCGTACCGCGCCGAGAACGGCACCTATCCGGGCACGCTCGACGCACTCCGCGAAGATGGCTACGTGAACCGCAACACGCTCAAGCGCGCCGCCAACTTCGACCTGCGATACACGTTGACGCGCGACGGAAGCGCCTTTACGCTGTTGTAGTTTTCGCGGACGCTCAGCAACACCGTTTTCCCCGTGCAACGCGAACCCTGATGCGGCTCGCGGACTTCTTCTTTGTCCTCCGCCCGCTGATCCTGATTCCCGCCTGGAGCTTCTACGCCATGGCCGCACATCCCGCCGCGGGCGACACACGCACCACGGTGCTCTCCGAGCACGGCTTCTGGTGTCTCACGGCGGTGCTCGCGTGCGCGTACGTACTCAATCAGATCTTCGATCGCGACAGCGATGTCCTGAACGACAAGGGGCAGCACCTTTCCCGCGGCATCTTCGGTCCGCGCGCGATGGTGTCGGTGGCGCTCGCGTGTTTTGTCGCCGCGTCACTGCTGTTTCAATCGAGCACACAACCGCAGCGCCTTCCGCTGGTGCTCGCGTTCCTGCTCGCGATGACGTACTCGCTCCCGCCGATCCGCCTGTGCTCGCGCCCGTACTTCGACCTCGCGGCGAACGCGCTGGGCTACGGCGGTCTGGCGTTCGTCATCGGCGCGACCGGCGACGGCGGCACGTTCGCGGACGCGTGGCGCGACAGCGTACCCTGGGTGTTTCTCGTGGGCGCCACGTTTCTGCACACCACGATCCTGGACGTGGATGGCGACGCCGCCGCGAGCAAACGCACGACGACGGTCGCGATCGGCGTGCGCGCATCGGCCTGGATGGCGGTGCTGCTCGCCCTGGGGGCGGCGGGGGACGCCGCCTATTCCTTCATCGAGCGAGGAACGCACGGGCTTCCGGTGCTGGTCACGGCCGCCGGGCTCGTCGGGTTCCTGGTCGCCGCGGTGGGAATCGAGCGGGCGCTGCGGCGCGAGGCATCATCGCGCCGGCGAGCGCGTGCGCGCGCCAGCTCGCTCGCCGTGCAGTTGGTGACGGCGCTGGTGGCGCTGATCGCCGTGGTTCGTGATCCTCTGCTCCTGCTCCTCATCCTCCCGATCGTCGTCGGAGCCCGCGCCTACTACCGCGCGCGCTTCGGCGTTGCCTATCCGGGCTGAGGAAGCCGCCGGGGACCCTCTCAGCGCGACTTCAGGAGCGGGGTCAGGCGCGAGACGGCATTGATCGCGCGGCATTTCATCTCTTCCAGACCGTAGAGCGGATTCGGGACGAGCTTGATCTCGATCGCACGGGGCGCGTCGATGATGTAGACCGCGTCTCGCCTCAGCGCGTATCGATCCACCACGCGATTGGGTTGCGCCGGGTACAGCGAGAACGCCGCCTCGAATCCCGCCCTCCCGGCAGCGGTCCGGACGGCACCGTCGTAGCGGCCGAAGGGGTACGACAGCGTTCGCGCCGGGCGACCCGTGGCCGTCTCGATCGCACGGCGCGAGCGGGCCAGGTCGGCGGCGACGGCCTCGGGCGTCATGCGGGTGAGATCGCCGTGCGACGCCGTGTGCGACCCGAACGTGACCCCGGACGCGGCCATCTCGCGCACCTGGTTCCAGTCGAGGTGGCGGGACGGCGGGCGGCCCAGGGAGAGATCCCACGTGTTGTCCATTCCGGCAAAATCGGTGACGAGGAAGACATGAAACGGAACCCGCCGCCCGGACAGAATCGGGAGCACGACGTCGTGCAGGTGCGCGTAGCCGTCGTCGAAGGTGAGAAAGACGCGCTTCCCGGTCCCCGCGCGCGGGTCGTCGAGCGCGGAGAGGTACGCGGACTCGTCGATGAACGTCCACCCGCGATCCAGCAGCCGGTCGACCGTTGACGCGAGACGGCCGGGCGTCGTCCACGTTCCCTCCAGACAGAACCGGCTCGAGATCTTGTGGAAGCAGAGCACGCGCGGAAGCGACTGCGGCGGGTATCCGTAGCGGATACGCCAGGCCGCGTGCAGGGCGGCGGGTATGCCGAGGGCGATGGCGACGGGAACGAGCACCGCGACCTCCGGAAGGCGCGCGCACAGGGTACCGGCTTTGACCGGCCCCGGTAAACCTGTTAATCTGGGTGGCTTGACGAGCTTCTACCCAGGCTGTTTCGGGAGGTAACCGGACCATGATCACGCCGGCGAATCGGATTCTGAGATCGAACCACTACATCTTCGAAGAGATCGCGCAGATGAAGCGCAAGGACCCGCGCGCGGCCGCCGACATCTTCGACCTCGGCGTCGGGAGCCCCGACCAGCCGCCGCACAGCGCCATCTTCGACATGCTGAACCGGCACCTCCGCACCACCAGCCCGCAGAATCACCGCTACTCGCCCTTTGACGGAGCACCCGAGTTCCGGGCGGCGGTGGCGAACTGGTACCATCGTCGCTTCGGCGTGACCGTCAATCCCGCGGGAGAGGTCCTGCCCCTGATCGGGTCCAAGGAAGGCCGACACGATGCTCGCCTACATCAACCCCGGCGATACGGTCGTCATCGCGACCCCGTGCTACCCGGCCTATCTCGGCGCTGCCAGGATCGTGGAGGCGAACGTGGTCGAGCTCCCGCTGCGGCCCGAGAACCACTATCTTCCGGATTACAGCGACGTCCCGCAAGACGTGTGGAACGACGCGAAGCTTCTCTTTCTCAACTACCCGAACAACCCCATCGGAGCCGTGGCGGATCTGCAGGTCTTCGAGCGGGCTCTCGCGCTCGCGCGGAAACACGATTTCATCGTCGTCTCCGACCTTGCGTACTCGGAGCTCACGCTCGAACCCGGCTGTCCCACACCGAGCATCATGGAGCTGCCCGGGGCGAAGGACGTGGCGGTGGAGTTCCACTCGTTCTCGAAGAGCTACAACATGGCGGGCTGGCGGCTGGGATGGGTGATCGGCAACCCGGAGATCATCGCGAGCATGGTCAAGATCAAGGCGAACATGGACTTCAGCCAGTTCATGGCCATCCAGCGGACGGGCGCCGAGATTCTCTCGAGCACGACGGACTACGCCGAGCCGCAGCGCAGGATGTACCGGCGGCGGCGCGACCTGTTCATCGAGGGATTCGGCAGTCTGGGTTGGAAGCTGACACCGCCCCGGGCGGCCATGTACATATGGGACCGCGTGCCGAAGCGCTACGCGGATGCCGGGGCGTTCGCGAAGGAGTTCTTCCAGAAGACGGGCGTGATCGTCTCGCCGGGGAGCGCCTTCGGCAGCCACTGCCAGGAGTTCATGCGCATCTCGATGGTGATCGACGAGACGCGCATCGAGCACCTCTTCACGAAGGTGCGCGAAAGCGGCTTCGAGTTCGACTGAAACCCGTCCCCGCCGCGCGCGGGGCCGTAGCCGCCGGCAGCTACCGGTACAGCGCCTTGACTTTCCCCCACGTGGTCGATTCGGTCGCGACCACCCCACCCTGCAGGAACTGATAGTACGTGATCTCCGCGTGCGAGTTCGCCGCGCCGGTCACGTCGCCAAAGTAGATCCGGTTCACCGCCAGCGAGAAACCCCCGCTGTTGGTCGAGATGAGCGTGCCGTCGACGTAGTAGCGCAGGGTCGACGGAGGCGTCCACTCGAGCCGATACACGTGGAACTGCGTGTTGTCGTAGGCCGCCGACAGGATGACCCCGTTGATGTTGCGGATCTGGGTGGGCGTGATTCCCATCTGCCACTCGGTCGTGCCCTGACCGAAGCCGAAAGCGAAGCCGCCCCCGACGAACGAGTTGGTGAAGACTCCTTCGAACGCGACGATACGCGCCCGCATCACGATGGCGATCGGTTCCGTCGTGTTCACGACACCCGACCGCAGGTAGAAGGCGCTCGTTCCGGCTCCCGCCGTCGAATAGGCCATCGAGTTCAGGGTGAGGACGCCGCCGGCCACGGACCACGTGGCGGCTTCGGTGGCAACGGGTGAACCGCCGGTACCGAAGGCCCAGCCCTGCGCCGACGGCAGGGAACTGAAATCGAGTCCTATGGCGGTGGCGTGGGTGCGTGCAACGAGGCCGGGCAAGAGGCAGATTGCGGTGAACAGGATGACGCATCCCTGCCGCGGGGAAAACCGGTACATGACAGTCCTCCAGGTGGATTCGTGCAACGTTCCGCTGTCCCCGGGGCACGCGACGCGCGTGTCGGGCGCTTGGCGTTTGTACAGAGATTATACCATGGAATCCTTGGACAAGGTCAATCCCGCGCCGGACGGTCCCAGCGACACCACCGTGAACCCGGACACGTCGAAAAGGTCGTGCGCCAGCGAGCGGACGTCGTCGAGTGAGACGGAGTCGATGCGGTCGATGAGTTCCCGCTCCGGGATCTGGTGGCCGTAGCTGATCTCGTTGCGCGCGAGGCGCATCATCCGCGACGTCGACGTCTCCAGCCCCAGCAGGATCCGTCCCTTGATGTGTTCCCTGGTGTCGTCCAGTTCTGCGCGCGTGAGGCCGCCGTTGCGCGCGGCACCAAACTCCGCCGCCACCGCCTTCATCGCCTTGCCCGTCTTGCCGGGGTTGACGGCCAGGTACGCCGCGAACATCCCCGTATCACGCGCCTGGTCGAGGTAGGTGAAAACACTGTACGCAAGCCCCATCTCCTCGCGAATGCGCTGGAAGAGCCGCGAACTCATGCCTCCCCCCATCATGGCGTTCAACACCATCATCGGATAGCGGCGCTCGTCCAGAAAAGAGAACGTGCGCCGGCCCATCACGATGTGCTGCTGGTGGAGTTTGCGCCGGACGTGCCTGCGCACGACCGAGGGACTCCGGAGCCGGGTGGCATCGCGCGCCAGCGTGCCCTCGGGGAAGCGGAAGCGCTGGTCGCAGACCTCGATCAGTTCCCGCTCGTCGATGTTCCCGTAGACGGCGACGACCAGGTTGGACGCGCGGAACATCCGGCGTGAGTAGCGCAGGAGGTCGGCGCGCCGGAATCCTGACACCGTGTCCCGGGAGCCGAGAATGGGCCGCCCGAGCGGGTGGGCCGGATATATCTCGGCGGCCAGCAGCTCGTGAATGAGGTCGTCGGGCGCGTCCTCCACGTCGCCGATCTCCTCGATCACCACCTGGCGCTCGAGGGCCACGTGGTCTTCGGTGAAGCGCGAGTTCGCCAGCATGTCGGAGATCAGGTCGAACGCCACCTCGCGCCGGCTCTCCAGCACCTGCGCGTAGACCGCCATGGTTTCCTTGGTGGTGAAGGCGTCCAGCGACCCGCCGATCTTCTCGATCTCCTGGGAGATGTCCTTCGCCGTGCGGCGCGCGGTGCCCTTGAAGAGCATGTGCTCGAGGAAGTGGCTCAACCCGGCCTCGCGCGGCTTCTCGTCGCGCGCGCCGGTGCGCGTCCACACGCCGACGCAGAACGCCTTCGACACGGGGTTCTTCTCGTGGAGGATCGTGAGCCCTCCCGGCAGGACGATCTTCTTTGCGGTACGGGAGTACTTCATCAACACCTTCCAGAGTACGCGGGTGCGCGATTGATCTCTTCGCGGCGAGTTCCGCAGTGCGCCTACAAATGGATTTCTGTCGCGCGAGGACTGTTCGAGCAGGCGAAGAGATCATTGCGCGGCCGCCGCCAGAAACAACCGACCCGCCCGCAGGTGTGATCCCGGGGCGGGTCGCTGACTCATCCCCGCGGGGACGGCTGAATCCTACCGGCGCGAACGCTCGCGGCCGCGGCCACCGCCACGGTGCCCGCCGCGGTCACCGCCCTCGCGACGGGGCCGCTCGTGCCGCTCCTCCTCCTTGTAGCCCTCGGGCTTCTCCAGGAGAACCTTGCGGCTCAGGCGGACCTTCCCGTCGCCGTTGACCTCGAGCACCTTGACCTTGACGATGTCCCCCACCTGCAGCTCGTCCTCCACGCGCTCCAGGCGGCGGTACGCGATCTCGGAGATGTGCAGCAATCCGTCGCGGCCGGGCATGATCTGCACGAAGGCGCCGAAGGGCAGGATGCTCCGCACCTCGCCCTCGTAGATCGCGCCGACTTCCGGCTCCGCCGTGATCTCCTTGATACGCGCCAGCGCGATGTCCGCGCTCTCGGTGTTGACCGCGATGATGCGGACCGTCCCGTCGTCCTCGATCTCGATCTTCGCACCCGATTCCTCCTGGATGCGCTTCACGACCTTGCCTCCCGGGCCGATGATCTCGCGGATCTTGTCGGTGGGAATGGTGATCGTCGTGATCTTGGGCGCGAACGGCGAGATGTCGCTCTTCGGCTGTGAGATCGTCTGATTCATGACGTCCAGGATGTGCAGGCGTCCGACCCTGGCCTGGTTGAGCGCCTTCATCATGAT
>CAZPUV010000048.1:0-9081 GCA_964589805.1 uncultured bacterium
AGTCCGAGGAAGCTGATCGGCGCCATCGACATGGGCACCAACAATGTCGCGGCGCTGGTGGGAGAGTAGACATACGAGGGATTGCGGGTCGTCGGTGTGGGGATCGCGCCGTCGGAGGGGCTGCGCCAGGGGGTCGTGGTCGACATCGACCGCGCGCGCGCGTGCGTGCTGAAGGCGGTGGGCGAGGCGGAGAAGATGGCCGGTGCGGCGCCCCGCTGCTACAACGTCGGCGCGGCCGGCGAGCACATCCGCAGCATGAACAGCCGCGGCGTGGTCTCGATTGCGGACGGGGAGAGCGAGATCGGTCACCACGACGTGGCACGGGCCCTCGAGGTGGCGCGGAAGTTCTCCCTGCCGCCCGATCGCGAGATCATTCACACGCTGCCGCAGGAGTTTATCGTTGACAGGCAGCGGGGAATTCGACAGCCTGCCGGCATGTATGGCACGCGCCTCGAAGCGCGCGTGCATGTCGTCACCGCGTCGCGTCCCGCGCTGGACAATCTGGCGAAGACGTTGATGCTCGCGGGCGTGGAACTGGGCGAGATCGTCCTGGAACCGCTCGCATCGGCGGCTGCCGTCCTCTCCGGCGATGAGCGGGAGGCGGGCGCGATGGTTCTCGATATCGGCGGCGGGACGACGGATGTCGTGCTGGTGGCTGACGGGAGCGTCATCGCGAGCGGTGTCATTGGCATCGGCGGTCACAACGTGACCGCCGACATCGCCTACGGCCTCCGGACGTCGCCTCGTGAGGCGGAACGCCTCAAAGTGGAGCACGGCTGCTCGCTCTCGACGCTGGTTCCAGGGAGCGCGGCCGTCGAGGTGTCGATGGTGGCCGGTCGGGGGCCGCGCCGTGTGGCGCGCCAGGTCCTGAGCGGAATCATCGAGCCGCGCATGACGGAGCTTTTCGGGCTGATCGACCAGCAGATCAGCGGAAATGAACTCAAACGGGCCCTCAATGGCGGCGTGGTGCTGACGGGTGGCGCCGCGATGATGGAGGGAATTCGCGAACTGGCCGAGCAGGTATTCGACCTGCCGGCGCGGGTCGGCGTTCCGACGGGAGTCGGAGGACTCTCGGAGGTCGTCGCGCATCCCCGGTTCGCCACGTGTGTCGGATTGTTGCGAACGCTGGCGCCCGCGGTTGGGGCCGGCGGCGAAGCGCCGGAGCGTGCGGGGCGCTTCGCGCTCGGTCTTCACCAGGTAAAGCGTGCGATCGCCAGTTTCATCTGACCGGCGGGAAGGAGAAGCCATGCGCTTCCAACTGGAAGAGGAAAAGAAACTCACGATACTGCGAGTCATCGGCGTCGGCGGCGCGGGCGGCAACGCGGTGAACCGGATGGTCTCAGCCGAGTTCAAGGGGGTCGATTTCGTTGCGATCAACACCGACCTGCAGGTGCTCAGGGAGTCTTCCGCCTACACGAAGATCCAGATCGGCGAGGACCTGACGCGCGGCCTGGGGTCGGGTGGCGATCCGCGCGTCGGCCGCGAGGCGGCCGAGGAGAGTGTGGAGGTGATCCGCCAGTGCGTGGCGGGCGCGGACATGGTGTTCATCACGGCGGGGATGGGCGGTGGGACGGGGACCGGCGCGGCGCCGGTGGTGGCGGATCTGGCGCGTGAGGCCGGCGCTCTGACGGTCGGCATCGTCACGCGGCCGTTCTTCTTCGAGGGAACGCCGCGCATCAAACAGGCGGAGGCGGGTATCGAGGAATTCGGCGCGGCGGTGGACACGCTCATCGTGATCCCCAACGACAAGCTGCTCGAGACGTCCGACGAGGAAACGTCGATGCTCGACGCCTTCGCGGCAGCAGACGAGGACCTGTGCAACGACACGCGCGGCATCTCCACCCTGATCACCGAGACCGGCGTCGTCAATCTGGATTTCGCGGACGTGCGCAGCGTCATGAAGAACGGCGGAGCGGCCCTCATGGGGACCGGGATCGCGTCGGGACCGAACGCGGCCGAGCAGGCGGCGATGGCTGCGATCCACAGCCCGCTCCTCGACGACGTATCCATCCAGGGTGCCACGGCGATTCTCGTCAACATCACGGGACCGCGCTCGCTGGGCATCAAGCAGATCAGCAAGGCCGCGACGGTCATCAACAACGAGGCCGGCGCGGGCGCCCACGTGTTCCTGGGGACCGTGATCGACGAGGACGTGCCGGAAGGAGAGATCCGGGTGACCGTGATCGCGACCGGCTTCCGGGCCACGGCTCGTGCGGCGGCCGGGGCTCCCGTGCGCGAGGAGGCGCGACCCGCCCCGGTGGCCGACGTCCGCCGTGCGGAACCCGCTCCGAAGCCGGAGCCTGCGCGGCGTCCGGAACCCACGTTTGCCGACGGTCGGCCCGCGCGCGTGGAAAACACGCCGGTTCTGAACCGCATTCCGGCGCTCGAGCCGGACGCGGAGGAAGAACCGGTTCTCAGCTTTCCGGACATCCTTGCCAGCGGGAATTCGATGATAGAGTTCGCCGAGGAGGGGGAGGAGTCGGACGAGCCCGTGATCATGGACAACGGGTCGATCCGTTCCTTCAACCCGGAGGTGTTCCGCGTACCGACGTTCGTACGCAAGCAGATGGACTGACAGGCCAGGGGTGCTCGTGTCGTTCTGGACCCGGTTGCTGAGGGGTTCCTGCGGCGACCTGTACCATCGCGGCATACAGCTCTACAACGACGGAAACTACGACGAAGCCGTGCGGGTGCTCGAGGACGTCATCTCGGACGGCGTCCGCCGCGCGAATCCATACACGAAACTCGGCGCGTTCTACGCCGCCGAGGCGCATGCGCGTCTGGGTACCGCACACCTGCACCGCGGCGAGACCGGCAAAGCCCGCGAACACTTCACGGCCGCGCTCGCCGAGAATCCCCGTTACCCCGATCTGCACTACTACCTCGGGCTGGTCGAGCACCAGGAAGGCAGGCCCGGGGCCGCCGTCGAGCACCTTCGCCGCGCGGTGGAACTCAACCCGCAGTACGCGGAGGCGACCTGCCTGCTGGGGATCGCACTGCACGACGCCGGGTTCTTCGAGCAGGCGGCCGGCGAGTTCGGCCGCGCGCTCGAACTGGTCCGGCGCGCTCCCCACCCGGTCAGCCGGATCTTCGTCGAGCAGCTCGAGGCGCGCGCCTTCGACCTGCCCGTGCTGCAGGAACTGCGCGAAATGGTGACGGACCCGGCCGGCTACACGCACGTGCTCGGGCAGGCGACGAGCGCGTTCAACTGCGGGGAGTACGGGCGGGCCGCGGAGCTGTTCCAGACCGCGCTCGAACGCCACCCGCGCTACGCGGATCTGCACGCGAAGCTGGGTCTCGCACGGATGGAGGGCGGTGATCTCGAAGCCGCGACGGGTTCGTTCCGGCGCGCGCTGGACATCAACCCCGGATACGTCGAGGCGCGCTACTATCTCGGCGTGGCACTCTTCCGGAGCGGGGACTACGGGGAGAGTGCCCGGGAGCTGGAACGCACCGTGGACTCGAACGGCAGCTACGCCGATGTCCACTGCCAGCTGGGTCTCTCGAAACTGGCCCTGGGTGAGTTCGCGGCCGCGCGCGAGGCGTTCGAGCGCGCGATCGAGATCTCCCCGTCGTTCGCAAGGGCGCACTACCTGCTCGGAGTGGCGCTCCATGCGACCGGCGACAACGGCGCGGCGACCGCCTCGCTGGTCCGCGCCATCGAGATCAAGCCGGATCTGTTCGCGGCCCGCGTGGAAATCGGAATCCACGCGTTGCGGGAAGAACGATGGAGCGACGCTGCGTCGGAGTTCGAAGCCCTCCTGCGCGAGGCTCCCGGGCACGCGGACGCGATATGCCTGCTCGGCACCGCACTCCTGGGGATGGACGAACTGGACGGCGCGGCTCGCTATCTGGAGGAGGCTCTCAAGCTCAACCCGGGGTATGCCGATGCGCGCAAGAAGCTGGCGCTGGTGCACTACCGCCGCGGAGAACTCGACCTGGCGGAATCACACATCGACCAGGCGATCGCGGCGCACCCCGGTTTCGCCGACCTGCACAAGATCCGCGGCGACGTGCTTCTCCAGAGAGGCAACCTGGCCGCGGCGCGCGCGGCGTATGCGGGCGCCGCTTCGATCAATCCGGACTACTCCGACGCGATCCTGGGACTGGTGGTGACGTTGCGGCGGGATGGGAGAGGCCGCGAGGCGGACACGACGCTGCGGGGCTTCATGACGCGGCATCCGCACGACATCATGGCGCGGACCCTGCTGACGGTGGACAAGATCTCGATCCCGGAAGGGTAGGGAGGGCAAAAAAGAAAGAACTCCCGCGAACCCGGCGCCGTAACTTCGTGGAACGGGATACAGGAAGAGGAAACTTTGTCCCCGAACTAATCGGACGTCGTTGTTCCGAGAATTCTTTCATACCGAGTCTATCCACGTTACGGCCCCCCGTCAACCGACCCCGCGGATATTCCTGCCACCCCGGCCGAAATAGCCCGCAAGGCCGTCCCCGGAAACGCGGTTCGGGCCGGGGCTCACCCGCGACTCGAAGACGCTGCCACAAACGAAAACGGCGCCCGGAGTTGACCGGTCGCCGTTCGCAGGAGATGGTTCCGGGGTCAACTACACGACCTTGCGTACCTTGCCCGTACGGATGCACGCGGTGCAGACGTAGGCCGACTTCACCTTTCCGCCGGTTTCGATCCTGATCTTCTGCAGGTTGGGCAGCCAGCGGCGCTTCGTAAGATTGTGCGCGTGGCTGATCTTGTGTCCGACGGTCGGACCCTTGGCGCAAACGGCGCATCGGCGACTCATTCCATGTACCTCCGTTATAGACCCTGGAAACAGGTTGCACTACCATACCAGAGCCGTCCGCGTAACGCAAGGAGTCGTCGATGGTTCGAGAGCGAACGATTACCCCGGCCAGCCGCCGGCCACGGTCGCTGGAGGACGCCTGCCAGTTCATGAAAGGCGTGGGTCCGGCGCGCGCCGAGCACCTGCGGCGGCTCGGGATCGAGAACGTCAACGACCTGTTAACCCATTTCCCGAGAACCTATTACGACCGCCGCCGCCTCGCAGCCATCGCCACGCTGCAGCCCGGCATCGAAGAGACATTCGTCGCCCGCGTCCTGACCGTCACCTCGCGCGGTCCCTTCCGGCGGCGGTCCATCCTCACGGCGGCGGTTGGCGATGATACCGGGATCGTCCAGGTGGTCTGGTTCAACCAGCCCTACCTCGCGCGGCACCTCAAGCCGGGTCGCGAGCTGGTGGTGAGCGGCCGGCTCACGCACTTCCGCGGGCAGCGGCAGGTCGTGAACCCAGAGTTCGAGTTGCTGGGTGACGACGGGGAAGGCGGCGACGGGCCCCAGGGGAAGATCGTCCCGGTCTACCGGCTCACCAGCGGCGTCACGCAGCGATACCTGCGCAGGGCGATTCTCTCGGCGCTGGACGCGTACGCCGATGCCGTTCCCGAGACGCTGCCACGCGCGCTGGTCGATGAGATGCGGCTTCCGGCGCGGCACGACGCCCTGCGAGGCATGCATTTCCCGGAAGACGAAACGGCCCACGCGCGCGCTCTCGAACGGATGAAGCTCGAGGAGCTGTTCTACATGCAGCTGATCCTCTCGCTGCAACGGGCGCGCCGCCAGGAGCGCAGCGCCCGCCCGCAGCTGGCCACGGCCTTCGATCTGGAGAGACGCTTCCTTTCGGGACTGCCGTTCGAGCTGACGCGTGCCCAGGCACGCGTGCTGGGCGAGATCCACGGCGATCTCGCCACCGGCCGGGGCATGAACCGGCTCCTGCAGGGTGACGTGGGCTCGGGCAAGACGATCGTCGCCGGCGCGGCGATGCTTGCCGCGGTCGAAGCGGGTTTCCAGTCGGCGATGATGGTGCCCACGGAGATTCTTGCCCTCCAGCACTTCCGCACGCTGGTTCCGCACATGGAGCGCATCGGCGTGCGCATGGGGCTGCTGGTCGGGGCGCTCAAGGCGCCCGAGAAGAAACGCGTGCACGACGGACTCAGGGACGGGAGCATCCAACTCGTGGTGGGAACGCACGCCCTCATCCAGTCGGACGTCTCGTTCAAACACCTCGCGCTCGCCGTCATCGACGAGCAGCACCGCTTCGGGGTGCGCCAGCGCGCCGCGCTCGCCGCCGGCGACCCGCACATCCTGGTGATGACGGCGACGCCCATCCCGCGAACCCTGGCCCTCACCGCGTACGCGGACCTGGATCTGTCGGTGATCGACGAGATGCCCCCGGGGCGCGCGCCGGTGAAGACGCGGGTGGTCCCGCCGGAGAAACGCGAATCGATGTACGAGTATGTCCGCGAGCGCCAGGCGGCGGGGGAGCAGTCCTACCTGCTCTATCCGGTCATCGAGGAGACCGAGAAGCAGGACATGGAGGCCGCGGAAAGCGCCTTCGCCGATCTGTCGTCCGGTCCGCTGAAGGGCGTTCCCATGGCGATCCTTCACGGGCGCATGTCGATGTCCGAGAAGGACGAGGTCATGTCGGCATTCAACGCCGGTGTCGTGCGTGTGCTCGTTGCCACGACGGTGGTCGAGGTCGGCGTGCACGTTCCGCAGGCAACGATCATGGCCGTCCACCACGCCGAGCGGTTCGGGCTCTCGCAACTCCACCAGTTGCGCGGGCGAGTGGGGCGCGGGGGGCGCGAGGGCTACTGCTTCCTCCTCGTCGGCGACGGTGTGCCTCCCGAATCGATCGAGAGGCTGAACGCGCTCGTGCGCGAGTCGGACGGTTTCCGGATCGCGGAGGAGGACCTGCGTATCCGGGGACCGGGTGAGTTCCTCGGCACGCGCCAGCACGGAGTGCCGGGGTTCCGCGTGGCCAATCCCCTGCGCGACCGCGCGCTCGTGGAACGCGCGAGTGTCGCCGTGAAGACGCTGCTCGACGCCGATCCGCGACTCGCGGGCGAAGACGGCCGGCGCTGCCGGGAGCACCTGCGCGCGGTCCTTTCCGAGGACGTCGCGGCCGGGGCTCTCGCGGTATCATGAGAAGGGGCCGAAATGGAATTCCGTGTCGATTCTTCGGTGGAAGGGCCCGATGACGGGGGCTAGATTGCTCGAGAACCCCGACACGGAGGAAACGAGATGAACCAGAGCCTGCCCTCGACCCGTGAGATGGAGCGCGCCGTGTTTGCGCGCGACGCGTCCTACGACGGTCTTTTCGTGCTGGCCGTGCGCACCACGGGCATTTTCTGCCGGCCGTCGTGCCCGGCCCGGAAACCCCGGCCCGAGAACATCGAGTATTTCGCGAGCGCGCGCGACGCGGTCTTCGCGGGCTACCGGCCGTGTCAGCGGTGCCGTCCGCTGGCCCCGGGTGGCGACGAGCCCGGGTGGGTGCGTGTACTCGTCGATCGCGTGGAGGCGGAGCCCGGAACGCGGATCACCGACCGGGACATCCGCGCGATGGACATCGACCCCGCGCGGGTACGCCGCTACTTCCGCGAGCGCTACGGCATGACGTTCCATGCCTACTGCCGCGGGCGCCGCATGACCGCGGCCCTCGCGCAGATACGCGCGGGTGCGGGCATCGACGATGTCGTGTTCGACCACGGCTACGCATCCCACAGCGGTTTCCGGGACGCGTTCGTGAAAGCGTTCGGCTCGGCGCCCGGGCGCTCCCGCAGCAGCGACGCGATCGCCGTGTCACTCGTGACCACGCCGCTCGGCCCGATGATCGTGGGCGTCACCTCGAGGGCCGTGTGTCTCGCGGAGTTCACCACGCGTCCCATGCTCGCGCGCCAGATGAAGATTCTTGCGCGGCGTTTCGGGTGCGCGATCGTGCCGGGAACGAACCCCGTTCTGGAACTCGCCGAGAGAGAACTGGCCGAGTACTTCTCGAAGGCGCGCCGCCGGTTCGATGTCCCCGTCGAGGCGCCGGGAACGCCGTTCCAGGAAGCCGTGTGGAACGCGGTTTCGCGGGTGCCCTACGGCGAGACCCGCTCGTATGAAGCCATCGCGCGCGAGACGGGCCGGGCCGGGGCGGTGCGTGCGGTCGGGACCGCGAACGGAATGAACCGCGTCGCGATTCTGATTCCGTGCCATCGTGTCGTGAACAAGGACGGGGCGCTGGGCGGGTACGGCGGCGGGCGCTGGCGAAAACAGGCCCTGCTCGACATCGAGCGGTCGGGGTCGCGCGGTGGGGGCGGGGAGAGGTAGACCGCACCCGGCCCTGCGGTTATCCGATGGCGTGATACTTGCTGCAACACCCCCGGCGTCTGCGGCCCGACTGGCCCGGCGCGACCCGGCGGGAAGCCCGCCACGGCGCTCGCAAGCCGTTCCAGACCATCGACGGGGTGATACAGCGATGATCATTCAGTGCCAGAGTTGTGCGGCAAAATACTTCCTGCCGGAGGAAAAGGTACCGGATCATCCGCTCAAGGTGCGGTGCCCCAAGTGCCGCGGTGTGTTCCGGCTCGAGCAGCGCCAGGCGCGGGTTCCGGCCGGCGCGGGCGTCGGGCATACTGCGTCGCGTCCACCCGTCACCCCGGCGCCCGCCCCCGAACCGGCCCCCGACCCGGCGGCAGGGGCCGCCACGGCGTCGCGCGAGAAGCGGGGCGGCCGTTCTCCCGAGGATCGCGCAAAGCGTTTGGCGCGGGTTCTCGTCTCCGATATCCTGTGGTACAACCGGGAGCGGCGGGATCAGGCGCTCCAGGACGGAACGCTCATGACCGCGCTCGGTGATGAGATCAAGAAGTCGTGGGAGTTGTACAAGGAGAAGGTCGGAACGGAGACCGCGCAATCGACGAACTACTTCAAGGAAGCGCTGAACGAGATATTGGCCAATGGCCAGGAAGTCTTCTGATTCATTCACGGACACACCGTCCGACCTCCGTCCGATGAAGGTCGAGCGTCCGGTATTCGTCGTCGCCAGCGATCCCGCTTATGTCGAGCGCGTGTTCTCGCTGTGCGCCGACGCGCCCGCGTCGGCTCCGCGCTATGCGTCGCTCGAGGATCTGTTCCTGGCGTTGACGGAGTTCGGGCGTCTGCCGCTGGCGTTCGTCGTTCTCGTCTCGAAGATGGGCTCGGACGTCGACATCCCCGCACTGCGGCGTGTGCGTCTCGAGTTTCCCCAGCTGGTCATGATGGCGGTTCTCGGAGAATGCGACCAGCAGAGC
>CAZPUV010000048.1:9091-11955 GCA_964589805.1 uncultured bacterium
GCGTGCACGGCATCCTGCTGCCGCCCTTCGAGCGCATCAGTCTCGGCCGTGAGATCGCGACGGCGGTTCCCAACGTCCCCAACTTCAAGCGTCATCCCGACCTGATGCGGCGGGCCAGCGTGCGTCTGGATTTCCTGATTCCGAGCGACCTGACGTACGTCATCGGGATCAACTACCACATTTCCAACCTCCTCAAGGAATTCGGGTATCCGCCGCAGGACACGCGCGTGAATATCCCACTGGCGTGTGACGAGGCGATCACCAACGCGATCGTGCACGGCAATGCGTCTGATGCGGGTAAGAAGGTGAGCATCCAGATCTACGTGAGTCCGAACCGGTTCCGCATGCGCGTGCGCGACGAGGGCGAGGGCTTCGACGTCGACGGCGTATCGAATCCGACCCAGGGCGACGCCCTGCTGCGGTCATCGGGGAGGGGCGTCTATCTGATGCGCAACATCATGGACGCCGTCGAGTTCAAGGAGGGCGGTCGGGTGGTGGAACTGGAGAAACGCAACGGTTCGAACTCCGACGGCAACGGACAGCCGGCCTGACGCTCCTACTCCTGCCACTTCTCCCTGGCCAGCTTCTCCAGCATGTCGTCGATCGATCCCCAGATGCGGGCGTTCTGATCGGGCTCGAAGAGGGCCTTGCGGACCCTGCCGTACTGGTCTTTCTTCACGTAGCGGATCGCCTTCATCGTCTCCATTGGAACCAGGATGTCCTTGCACGCCTTGACCTCGAGGGGTTTGCCGTCGAGGTTTGCGCCGGGGTTGTTGTCGGGGTGCATTCCAAGCCCCCACCCGTGCGCAACCATGCTGCAGATCAGCGCGCGAAAGGTGTTCTGCCCCTGGACGGTGTCGAGGTCGATCTGTCCGTCCACCTTCTCGGTGACGCCTTCGATCACGGGCACGAGCTTGTCGAGAACGGGCTGGCTGACTTCGATGTTGAGCAGCCGGGCGAACATCTCCTTCATCATCTTCTCGACGATGCCTGCCGATGTATTGCGGTTCTTCATGGTTTCTCCATCCTGAGCCACTGGGTGCGTTCGAGGATGACGCCGAATAGTGCAAGAAACAGGCCCATTCCCACCAGGATGCCGGTCTTGGAAATGAAGGAGTTGAGCACCGTCGCCAGGATCGCCGTCGCAATATACGCGGCCTTGATCAGCGCTTCCCGCGCGGCGAAGACGCGTCCGGTGAACTGCCGGGGGCTCTGGTTCTGGAGGATCGTCTCGGTCACGATGAACACGGGGGAAATGGCGGCGCCGAGCAGGGCGGTCCAGATGGCCATCGGAACAAGGGACTCGGCGCGGCCCAGCCCGGCGATCGCGACGCCGCACAGGAGGGTTCCCACCGAGATCGTTCGATCGGGCACGACGCGTCCGCGGAACATGCCGATGATGGCGGAGCCGGCGATCAGACCGACGATGAAGGCGGCGCCGACCTGGCTGAGGAAGAGCGTCTTCCCGGGGGGTGAGACCTCCTGGATCCGCGCGATGCCGAGGATGCTGAGCACGCCTGCCACCGCGAAGAGTCCGGACTGCACGACGAGGCTCGCGCGGATTTCGCGGCTCTGGCGCAGGAGTGAAACCGCGTCCGCGATCGACCGCGTGAAGAACCGCATCTCGATGCGGCCCGGAACCGCCGGGCCGCGCACCGCTTCGGGTGGCCGGCGGTGGGCGAACACCAGGGGTATCATCAGCATCGCCGCCGCGACGTACAGAATCGAATTCGTGTAGAAACTCGTCATCCACGAGTGGTAATCGAACAGCCAGCCCCCGGCGAGGAACCCGGCCAGCGTACCCCCGATGCCCAGGGCCCAGAACACCGCGTTCGCCGACAGCAGGCGCTCGCGCGCCACGATCTCCGGCAGCAGCGCGGAGCGTGTGGGCGCGAAGACCAGGTCGAACATGGAGAGCACGCAGGCGGCGGCGTAGAACACGTATATCGAATCCAGGTTGAGGAATGCGGCCGGTACACCCAGCAGGATCACGGCGCGCGCGAGCGAGACGACGAGGATCGTCACGGGTTTGTTCCAGCGATCGATGAGCGTGCCCGCCAGCGGTGTCAGGAGCAGGATCGGCACCTGCATGAACAGCGTGAGTTTCAGGAGCTCGACGCTGGATCCGGGTGCCAGCAGACCCAGCATGCCCACCATCGAAAACTGCTTGAGACGGTCCGCCGACAATGCGACGAGCTGGACCGCCGCGAAGAGATGGAGGTTCGTGTCGCGTCGCGGAATGGTCATCACGTGAGCGGTGATCGTAGACGTTCGATTCGCTGTTTTGCAAGCGCGGCAGCATATTGCAGCCTGCGCTGCGCACGCGGGGGCGGCACGGGCGGCGACACACGGCCCAATCCGCTGGCAATGCGCGTGTTACGCATCTTCGCCCGGGCGATGGTTGGCATACTACTTGCCCTTCAGCCGGGGCCGGGGCGGCCGTAACACAGAGGCGCTTGAGCTTTCTCACCCTGGCCTCATGCAACAAGTGCAGTTTCTGTGGGCCGCTCCGGCGAGCAAATTCGCAGGCAGGTACCAGCGCCGGAATCGGCGGGCGGGAAGGACGCGAACGAACCATGGCCGTTCTGAACTACACGGGCGGAGAGATCAACGCCAAGATCGTCTACTACGGCCCCGGGGTGAGCGGGAAGACGACCAACCTCGAGTTCATCCACGAGAAGGCTCCGGCCGAAACCCGCGGCAAGATGGTCTCGATGAAGACGCAGACGGACCGTACGCTCTTCTTCGACTTCCTTCCGCTAGAACTGGGCGAGATCAACGGTTACCGCACGCGCTTCCTGCTATACACCGTCCCCGGGCAGGTGTACTACAACGCCAGCCGCCGGCTCATCCTCAAGGGCGTC
>CAZPUV010000049.1:0-11886 GCA_964589805.1 uncultured bacterium
CGCAACGACAGTCCCTTCGACCCCAACCTGTATGCACAGGTCGACTACAAGCGGATGTTGAGCCGGAAGTTCGCACGGCAGACGCTGCGGAAGGTGCTGAAGAGCATCGACCGCGGATTGCTCGCGGAAATGCGTCCCGAGGAAGTACGGAGCGGCGAGACCACGCATCTATCGGTGATCGACGGCGACGGCATGGCGGTGAGTCTCACCCAGTCTATCGAGCGCGTGTACGGCAGCAAGGCGGCGGCTGCGGGACTGGGTTTCCTCTACAACAACTACATCATGGATTTCCAGTTCAGCGATCCTTCCCATCCGTTCTATCTGCGGCCCAACGCCGTGCCCTGGGCCACCGTTGCGCCGACGATCCTCGTGCGTGATGACCGGGTGTGGATGGCGGTGGGAAGTCCGGGAAGCGAGCGCATCTTCTCCACGATCGCACAGTTCCTGACGCACGTGATCGACGGCGGGATGAATCTCGAAGACGCGATGAACGCCCCGCGCATGCACTGTTCGTCGGGAGGGAAGATCAGCATGGAGGCGGCGCGGTTCGCCCCGGAGATCGCGGACCATCTGGAGGCGCGGGGATACAAGATGGATCGTCTCGAGGATTACGCCTTCTATCTGGGCGCGATCCATGCGGTAAGCCGCGCAGACGAGGGCACGTTTCACGGAGTCGCGGAAGTGCGACGCGACGGGAGCGCGGGCGGTCCGCGCTGAGAACCGTCCATGCCCCGACTCCCGCTGCTGCTCTCGGTGCCCCACGGCGGGTTGCAGACCCCCGAAGAGGTGGCGGGGCGGACGGCGCTGTCCGCTTCCGATGTGATGGACGACATCGACCTCTTCACCCGCGAGCTCTACGATCTCGGTGGCGTGGTTCGGCACGTGCTGATGGCCGACGTCGCGCGGCCGTTCGTGGACTTGAATCGCGATCCGGAGCAGCTTCCGCCCCGGTTTCCCGACGGAGTCATCAAGAGCCACACGTGCTTCAACGTGCCTGTCTACAAACCCGGTTTCGAACCGGACGAGGCCCTGGTGCGGCACCTCCTCGAGAAGTACCACGCGTCCTATCACCGCGAACTCGAACGCCGGCTCCGCGAGCCCGGCGTCGAACTCATGCTCGACTGCCACAGCATGTCCGAGTATCCGCCGCCGATCGCGCCGGACCGTGAACAACGCCGGCCGCTGGTGAACCTCGGTGACTACGCGGGCAAGGCCTGTCCACGGCTGACCACCGAACTCCTGGCAAACTGCATCATGGACTCGCTGTCGCTCGAAGACAGCCAGGTGACGATCAATCGTCCGTTCCAGGGCGGATACATCACGCGCCGGCACGGCGCGAATCCCCGGCCCGTCATTCAGGTGGAGATCAACCGCGCGCTCTACTTCGATCCGGACGATCCCCACCGCCGCGACGAGACCAGAATCGAGAACATACGAGCCGGTCTCGAGGCAGCGTTCCGGGATTTCTGCGCCCACCTCTTCGCCTGACCCCGTTTGCCTTGCCTTCCGGCGTGGGATACAATGCCCCGGTCATGACATCCGAGTCTGATCTCATAGAAGCCATTGTGCGCGGTCTCAAGGGTCAATCCACGCGCGGTGTGGTCGAGGGAATCGGCGACGACGCGGCCGTGCTGCGCACCGGAAGCCGCGAGGATGTCGTCGTCACCGTGGACTCCATGGTTGAGGGGCGGCATTTCAAGCGCGCGTGGCTGTCGTGGCACGAGCTGGGATGGAGACTGGCGGCGATAAACCTGAGCGACATTGCGGCGATGGGCGCGACACCGCGCTTCGCCCTCATATCGCTCGCCGTACCGAAGAACGTCCCGGCGCGCGCGGTGCGAGAGATCGAAAAAGGAGCCGCCCGTCACCTGGGGCGCCACGGCGCATCGATCGTGGGCGGAAACCTCTCGTCGACCAGCGGGCCACTCGTCTGCGACATGACGCTGATCGGCACCTGCCGACGCGGCCGGGCGTGGAAGCGGCTGGCCCGGCCCGGCGACGCGATCGTCGTGGCCGGGGAACTGGGGATGGCCGCCGCGGGGGCGGCGCTCCTGTTGTCGAGGCCGCGGGCGGCGCGGAACAACCCGCTCGTCCGCGCGTATGCAATGCCGAGACCGAGACTGGACGTGGTGGCCGCGCTGCGCGGTGTGCGCAGCGTGAACGGGGCGATCGATGTGAGCGACGGACTCTCCAGCGATCTCATTCGTCTGTGTCAGGCCGGCAGGCTCGGTTGTGACGTGCTGGGGACAGCGCTTCCGATCCCGCGCGGGGTGAAATCGTTCTGCCGGCGCCGGAAGCTGGATCCAATCGGGTGGGCGATGGACGCCGGCGAAGATTACGCCCTCGTTCTCGCGGTGGCGCCAAGACGCGTGGTTGATGTCTGCCGAAGGATCGAGCGTGCCGGCGCGCGGGTGTCGGTGATCGGCCGCTTCACGCCAGGATCCGGCCGCCATCGCCTCATCGACGCCGACGGACGCGCGCGCGCCTTCAAGGCCGGAGGCTGGGATCATTTCCGGAGTTGAGTGTCGACGATGAAGATTCCCCCGAGAACCGGCTTCCACCGAACCACCGCCGGCGTGTTCATCGTGTCGCTGGCGCTGATGGTGGTGGCGGGCCTGGAGAACGGCCCGGCCCCGTGGGCGCCGTACTACGTCGTCTACGCGGCGCTGGCGACGCTGCTCCCGCTGCGCTGGAAGACATACCGTTTCGGGCCGATCCGGGAGGTTCCCTGGTGGATGTGGGCGGCGGCGCCGATCCTGGCCGTGACGCTCCAGGCCACGGCGAGCGTCATCGTCAATGTATTCTACGCCCAGATCGTTGTGAAGCTCGGCGGCGCAACGCGGCTCGACGACCCGGTGATCGGCGTGCCGGCCATGTTCCGCGCCATGTACGCGGCCGCCTCGGCGAAACTCGGCCTCTCCATCGAAACCGTTCGCGTCACCTACCTGGCGTTTCTCGTAGCGTGGGCCGGATTCGGAGAAGAAGTCTACTTTCGCGGATACGTCCAGGGCGTGCTCCGCGAACGCAAGGGCGCTCGCTACGCCATCACCGTTGCCGCGGTGCTGTTCGCCATCCGGCATTACATGCAGATGGTGCTGCTGTTTCCGAAGTATCCGGTTTTCGCCGCGACGGCCTGGGTGGCGATGGCGTTCCCGGTGGGAATCGTCCTCGGGATAATCTACGATCGTACGAAGTCGTTGTGGATCCCCGTCACGGTTCATTATCTGTTCAACATTGTTCCATTCTTGATCGGCTGAACGAAAGGAATTCAATGAATGGCCGCTTTGCAATCGTGTTCATCGCCCTCGTCGCGTTCGGGTGCGCCCGCGCCGACCAGAAGTCGCTCCCGGTTCCGACCGTGGAGAACTTTTCCTATGCGAAGCCGCTCGAAGTTGCGGTTACCCACGCCGATCTCGATCTGAACGTCGATTTCGACCGCCGTGTCATATCCGGCCGCGCGGCATTCGACCTGGACAACGAGTCCGGCGCTGGCGTGGTGCACTTCGACACCTGGGCGCTCCGCGTGACCGACGTCACCCTCGAGGGCGGAAAGAGCACGCGCTGGACGCTCGGCGACTCGCTCCCACTCATCGGCCGGCCGCTCTCCGTGGCGATCGGAACGACGGACAGGCGGGTGATCATCCACTATGAAACCACGGCGGACGCCCGTGGCGTGCAGTGGTTGAGTCCGGCCCAGACCGCCGGCAAACAGCATCCGTACATGTACACCCAGTCGCAGTCCATCCATGCACGGTCCTGGGTGCCGTGCCCGGACACACCCGCGGAGCGCTTCACGTACACCGCGCGCGTCACCGTGCCGCCCCGTCTGCTTGCGCTCATGAGCGCGAAGAATCCCAGAGAGAAGACCGCCGATGGCGTCTACAAGTTCGAGATGAAGCAACCGGTGCCGTCGTACCTGCTGGCGCTGGCCGTGGGAGACATCGAATACCGCGCGCTGAGCGACCGCGCCGGCGTTTACTCCGAGCCGGTGATGGTGGGCAGGGCGGCGTCTGAGTTCGCGGACATGGAACGCATGATCGCCACCGCCGAGACCATGTACGGCCCGTACCGCTGGGACCAGTTCGACGTGCTGGTGCTTCCGCCGAGCTTCCCGTTTGGCGGCATGGAGAATCCGCGTCTCACCTTCGTGACACCCGTGCTCGTTGCCGGCGACCGCTCGCTGATCTCTGTGGTCTGTCACGAACTCGCCCACTCGTGGTCGGGGAACCTCGTCACCAACCGCACCTGGGACGACTTCTGGCTGAACGAGGGCTTCACGACGTACTTCGAGCGCCGCCTGGACGAGGTTCTCTACGGGCGCGAGTACATGGAGATGCAGGCGCTGCTCGGCAAGCGCGACCTCGATCTCGAGTTCGAGGAAATCGGAGCCGACAACAAGGACACGTCGCTCTACATCGACCTTGCCGGCCGTGATCCCGACGAAACAACGAACAACGTGCCCTACGAGAAGGGGTATCTGTTTCTGCGCATGCTCGAAGATTCGTTCGGGCGCGAGCATTTCGACGCATTTCTGCGCGCATACTTCGACCGGCACGCATTCCAGACCATGACGACGGAAGAATTCATCGTCTACCTGAAGCGCGAGCTGTTCCAGGGTGACGAGGCGAAGTACGCAGCGCTCCAGGTCGACGAGTGGATATATGGCCTCGGTCTGCCCTCCAACTCACCCGAACCACAGTCGACGCGCTTCGAAGAAGTGGATGCGCAGGTCTCCGCATTCGTGAACGGGAGGCCGGCCGGAAAACTGAAGACCGCGGGCTGGACCACGAACGAGTGGCAGCGTTTCCTCGACAACCTGCCGCAGCCGCTCCCGGCGGTGCGGTTGGCTGACCTGGAGAACACGTTTGAATTCAGCAAGGCGAACGCCGTCGTGCAGCGCTCGTGGTTTCCCAACGTGATCGCCGCCCGCTGGCAGCCGGGGTATCCGGCCATCGAGACGTTTCTCATCTCGATCGGCCGCCGTTACCTCCTGCGTCCCGTGTACATGAAGCTCGCCGAGACGCCGGAAGGTCTGGAATTCGCGCGCCGCGTCTACGCGCAGGCGCGGCCGGGATACCACTCCATCACGTCGAACGGCATCGATCTCGTGCTCAAGTGGAACGGAGAAGGCGGGCGATGAGCGCCGCATTCACCATCGGCGTGATCTCGGATACCCACGGGCTCCTGCGGAGGGAGGCAGTCGCCGCGATGGACGGCAGCCGGTTCATCGTTCACGGTGGCGACGTGGGACAGGAGGGGATTCTCTGGTCGCTGGAGCGTATCGCCCCGGTGACGGTGGTGAGGGGCAACGTCGACACGGATCCCTGGGCGCGCCGGCTTCCGAAAACGAACATGCTCGACGCAGGCGGGACGCGCATCTACGTGGTGCACGACATCGCCGATCTGGATATCGTGCCCGCGGCCGCGGGTGTCTCCGTGGTGGTTCACGGGCACTCGCACCGACCGAGCGTCGAGAATCGAGGCGGAGTCCTGTTCCTGAATCCGGGTGCCGCGGGGCCGCGCCGGTTCACGCTTCCGGTCACGGTAGCGCGTCTGACCGTCGAGGGTGGCGGTGTGCAGGCGGAGATCGTGGAGATCGTGCCGCCGGACGCGACCTAGGTCACGGTGCAGACGGGTGCGGGGAGAGAAACGAGGAGTACGTATGCTGGACGCGTTGAAGCGATTGGTCGCGCACATGCGGTGGGCCGACGAGCAGGTGTTGCGCGGACTCAGGGAAGCGGAGGAACCCCTCGAACCGCTCAAGTTCTACGCCCACATTCTGGCCGGGGAACGGCTGTGGTATCTCCGCATCCACGAAGAGAACTGGACCGAAGTCCCCGTGTGGCCCGACTACTCGATCGAGCAGTGCGAGGAATTCGCCGCCACGAACTGGTCGCTGTACGAGACGTTGGTCAACGGATTGTCCGAAGACGACCTCGCGCGCACCGTGCCGTACGTCAACTCCCGCCACCAGCGCTACACGAACGCGATCGGTGATATGCTCCTGCACGTGATGATGCACGGCTCGCACCACCGCGGGCAGATCGCGCACGCCATGCGGCGCCACGGCGACACGCCGCCGACGGTGGACTACATCGTATTCGTCCGCGAGTGGGCAGGAAGCACGGGCCCATGAAGACAAGACTCCTGATGACACTGGCGCTTGCGCTGGCGATCGCCAGCCACCCGGCACGGGCCTGCACGACGTTCTGTTTCGAGGACGCGCTCGTGTTCGGCAAGAACTACGACTGGGGCGTCGAAGGTGGCCTCGTGCTGGTGAACAAGCGGGGCGTGTCGAAGCAGGCCTTTGTCGAAGGCAACCCGCTGGCGTGGACCTCGCGCCACGGCAGCGTGACCTTCAACCAGTACGGCCGCGAGTTTCCCTGCGGCGGCATCAACGAAAAGGGCCTCGTGATCGAACTCATGTGGCTGGACGATACCGTGTATCCAGCTCCGGACGAGCGCCCGGCGGTACCCACACTCCAGTGGATCCAGTACCAGCTCGACAACGCGGCCACGGTGGACGATGTCGTGAACTCGGACCGTGGTGTGCGCATCTCGGGCGAGTCCGCCCGGATCCACTTCCTTGTGGCCGACGCGCGGGGCCACACGGCGGCGGTGGAGTTCCTGGGCGGGGAGATGGTGGTGCATCGCGGCGCTGACATGCCCTACCGCGCCCTCACGAACGACACGTACGCGAAATCCGCCGCCTACGCCAGGGCGTTCGACGAAGTGACGCGCGAGATCTCACGCTCGTCGCTGGATCGGTTCGCCGTGGCCGCGAAGACGGTCCAGCAGGGGCCGGATGGCGGCGTGTCGCCCGTGGAGGCGGCCTTCGGGCTGCTGGCGCGGGTGGCGCAGGGGGAGTTCACGCAGTGGAGCATCGTGTACGATATCGCCGCCAGGCGGGTGCACTTCCGGACACGTGTGCAGCCCGTCGTGCGCTGGATCGACCTCGACCGGCTCGATTTCGCGTGTACCACCCCCGTCCGGATGATCGACATCCATACGCCTTTCACGGGCGACGTGACCCCCCGGCTGGCCAACTACGCCGTGGACGCCAACCGTGCCCTCGTGGGAGACTCCTTCGCGAAAACGGAATTCCTGCGGGACATACCGTCCGAGATGCTGGACAGGCTTGCCCGCTTCCCGGACGGAATGCGCTGCGCGCCCTAGTACTTCGACCGGAAGCAGACCGTGCTCGACTCCATTCACGCGATCGATCTGCACACGCCCGCCATGACCGTGGCCATCGCCCTCGCGGTCGGCATGGCGGCGCAGTCCCTCGCCTTCCACCTGCGCATGCCCGGGATCGTGATCCTCCTTCTCGCGGGCATGGCCCTCGGACCCGACGGGTTCGGCATCATCCAACCCTCGGTGCTGGGCCGGGGCCTGTACGTGATCATCGGCTTTGCCATCGCCGTCATCCTCTTCGAGGGCGGGATGAACATCGAATGGGCGCGCCTTCGCCGCCAGGCGGGGACCATCCGGCGCCTGGTCACGGTCGGGGCGCTCATCACCTGGGGCGGGTCGGCGGTGGCCGCGCGCTACATCATGGGCTGGGACTGGCGGCTCTCGATCCTGTTCGGCTCGCTGGTGATCGTGACGGGACCGACGGTGGTGGGACCGCTCCTGCGCCGCATCCGCGTGAACCGCAATCTGCAGACGATCCTCGAGGCAGAGGGCGTGTTCATCGACGGCGTGGGCGCCGTGCTTGCCATCGTCGCGTTCGAGGTGGCGCTCCAGTTCAGCGGCGCGAGCGTCGTGGCCGGCGTGCTCCACGTGTCCAGCCGTCTCGCGGTGGGACTCGTGGTGGGACTGATCGGCGGCGGATTCGCCGTGCTGCTCCTGCGCTGGCGGCGGGTGATCCCGGCGGGCATGGAGAAGGTGTTCACGCTCACGCTGGCGTGGGCGACGTTCCAGGCGAGCAACATGCTGCAACCCGAGTCGGGCATCATGGCCGCCATCGTGGCCGGGCTGGTGGTGGGCAACGTGTGGACCGGCAGCATGCACGATCTGAAGGAGTTCAAGGAGCAGCTCACGGTCATGCTGATCGGCATGCTCTTCGTTCTGCTCGCCGCCAGCGTGGGCCTGAACGAAGTCACGTCGCTCGGGACCAGCGGGCTTCTGACCGTGGCGGCAATCTCGTTGCTGGTGCGTCCCGTCCAGGTCTTCCTGTGCACGCTCCGGTCCGGGCTCTCGTGGCGTGAGAAGATCTTCCTCTCCTGGATTGCGCCACGCGGTATCGTGGCTGCCGCCATCGCGACACTCTTCCACACGCGCATGGTCGAACTCAACATACCGGGAAGCGACTCGATGCGCGGGCTCGTGTTTCTCGTGATCATGTGCACCGTGCTGGTGCAGGGGCTCTCGGGCTCGCTCGTGGCCACGGTTCTCCACGTAAGACGCCCCCGCGGACAGGGTTACGTGATCCTCGGCGCCAACGACCTTGCCATCTCGCTCGCCCTCGTGCTGCGCGCCGGCGGCGACGACGTGCTCCTCATCGACGCCAACCCGGAGTTGTGTTCTGCGGCGGAGAAGCGAGGGTTCCGCGTGCTGCACGGAAACGCACTCGACGATCGCATCCTGCAGCATGGCGACCTCGACACGCGCAAAGCTGTCATTGCGCTCCTCCCCAACGGCGGCGTGAACCTTCTGTTCGCCGAGAGCTCGCTGGGCGAGCACCGCGCGCCGCGCGCCTACGTCGCGATGCACCGGGGCGCGATCACGACGGCACGGGTGCAGGAATCTCACGGGCGCGTGTTGTTCGGCACCGAGGTGGACGTGGACCTGTGGGCGAGCCGGTTGCGGCGCGAGGCGGCGACCACGGACGCCTGGCGTTACGACGGAACCGCGGACGAGAAAGCTCCGGAGACCTTCCCGATACCGAAGGACGTGCGCAACCTCCTGCTTCCGGCCACCGTGACTCGGAGCGAGGTCACGTCGCTCGTCGACGAGAAATACGAACCGAGGAAGGGCGACGTCGTGCAGTGGTTCGCCTTCGCGCAGCGCGAAAGCGAAGTCCAGCACTGGCTCGAGGCCCGCGGCTGGCGTCGGGTTCTGGACGACGAGATGGAGGCCTGAAACAGAACGGGCCCGATGCCGGGCCCGGCGCAGGACCGTGGGCCACGCGTCCACGGCGTTGCGCGAGGCTGCTCCGATTCAGCGCTTCACTTCGTATCAATCATGGCGAAGAACACAACAGACGCCGGCGGCCTCCTGGACGCAACCCGTTATGCGACCATGCTTTACCGGATCAAGCGGCGCGACGAGTCGGCGCTCTCGGAGTTGTACGACGCCTGCGCGGATTTCGTCTACAGCGTCGCGCGCAGCATCGTCCGCGACGACGGCGACGCCGAAGACGTCACGCAGGAAGTCTTCTTCCGCGTCTGGGAACGGGCGGGATCGTTTGACCCCGCACGCGGAAGCCCCGTCGCCTGGATCACGACCATGACACGCCGTCTCGCCATCGACAAGACACGATCCCGCTCGTTCAAGTCGCGTGGAAGGGAGGCGTCCCTGGATACGCGGCCTTCTGTGCTCGCGGTGGATGGTGACGCTGCGGTTCTGTCGGCCGAGGCAAACCAGGTTCTCGAGGCGCTGAACCGCCTCGAGGAGCCGTATCGCGAAGTCATCCGGCTGTCGTATTACGAAGGGCTGTCCCACTCGGGGATTGCAGACCGGATGGGGATGCCGCTGGGAACGGTCAAGAGCCGTCTGCGCGAAGGCGTGATCAAGCTGCGCAGGCTCCTCGACATCGATATCAAGGACGGCAGGAAGTAGTGGACCACAAGATTGCATACGAACTCATCGAGTCGTACGCGTTCGGAATCCTGGACGAGGGCGAGCGCGCCGCCGTCGACGAGCACCTGAATACCGGCTGTGTCGCGTGCGGGGGGCGGCTGCGCGAGGTATCGGAGCTCTCGGTGCGGCTCGCGATGGCGGTGCCGCAGGCGGAAGTGCCACCGCGCGTGAAGGAGCGACTGATGACGCGCGTCGGCATGACGCATCACCCGGCACGCTCGCGCGAACGCGGGGTGGGCACGACATCGGCCGGATGGCTGCGGCTCGCGTGGGCCTCCGCCGCGGTCGCGGTGCTGGCGGCGGCATTCCTGCTGTGGCAGACCAGCATGTTGCGGGGCCAGCTCGACGACGTGAACCGCCTGCTCGCGGCGACGACGCAGAACACCGAGAGCATGCGCACCGAACTCGCCGCGTTGAAGTCGGAACTCGACGACTACCGGGCCGCGCCCCGCCTGGGCGAACCGGGCATTCGCTTCGTGAATCTCACGGGTCTCGCCCCGAACCCGCGAGCGTTCGGCAACGTCGTCACGCGTCCCGACCGGAGCGCGGGGATGCTCTATGTGTACCGTTTCCCGATGGCGCCCGAAGACAAGGAGTACCAGCTCTGGGGGCTGCGCCAGGACAAGCCGCCGATCAGCCTGGGAATGTTCATCGTCGGCACCGACGGCACCGCCATGCTCAACCTGGAGACGATTCCCGCGGGCGAAGAAATCGTGGGCTTCTCCGTGACCATCGAGCCCCGGGGCGGCATGCCCGAACCCACCGGCATGCTCTATGTGAAGGGGATGGACCCGATGGAGGAAGACGGCGGCTGATCGGGGTGGACGAAATCGCGGGACGTGCCTATGTTCGAAGGGCCGCTGTGCGATCGCAGTGATACGGAGGTACGCCGTGGTCAACGCCGACCGGTGGGTACTGTCCGGCGTCATGCTGGCCGTGCTCCTCTCCTTCCACTCCGGCGCCCGCGCCCAGCAGGCCCGCATCGACATCACGATGTCCGGAACGTCGGCGTGCAACTTCTCTCGCGCGGTCGGAGTGGGTTCCGCGACCGTGAGAGTCGTCAACTCGTTTCCCTTCCAGACGGTTCGATTCAAGGTGCCGGCGCCGTGCGGTATCGTGATCGTGAATCACACGAGCGCGTTTGCTGTTTCCGGCGATCCCCGGACGGGAATCGAGATCGATCTCGGCGCGTGTACGAGCGCGCCCGTCGACGTGCTGAGCGTCGTGTTCTTCGTGCCGCAGGCGGTCTCGGGGTGCACGTGGGACGTGCTTCCCGCAGACGGAGACGCGAACATCCTGCTCGCGGACTGCGACGGCTGGGAGATGAAGGGTGCCAGCGCGCGCGGGTGGCTGTGCGGTGACATCGACGCTTTCATCGCGCCGTACCGGCCCGTCCCCCCCGACGGTTCCACCGGCGTGCCGACAAACGTGTTGCTCGCCTTTACCGGGGTTGCCAACGAGATCAGCCTGACCGATCACCCGCCCGTTTACTTCGGTGAAGGCGTGTTCTGTTCCGTTTTCGGAACGCTGTGCAGCAATCCATTCGACCCGGGGATCCTCCAGCCCAACACCACGTACTACTGGCGAACAGGCCACTTCTGCACGTATTGCCCGCACGGAGAGGGTGCGATCAGCGATCTCTGGACGTTCACGACCGGGGATGCGCCGCTTTCCGCGGAGCGGTCCACGTGGGGACGGATCAAGGCGCTGTACCGATATTAGCGCCTTTTCATCGGGGCGTCCGTCTGGCATGATGTCCCCGTGACGAATCGCATTCCCGACTGGCTTCGAAACATCCCCATCGCGCACCGGGGGCTGCATGACGTCGCGAGTGGCATTCCCGAGAATTCGCTGCCCGCGTTCTGGGCCGCGGCACGAGCGGGGTATCCGATCGAGCTCGATGTCCGGCTGTTGCGGGACGGGGAGGTCGTGGTCATCCACGACCGCGACCTCGATCGCGTGACGAACACGCGCGGACCCGTGTCGGACCTCGACACCGCCGGTCTGCAGGGAGTTCTGCTGGAAGGGGTCGCGGAGAGCGACGACCCCCGCCTCGAAGATGCGCGCGTGCCGCTCCTGCGC
>CAZPUV010000050.1:0-11791 GCA_964589805.1 uncultured bacterium
TCAGGACGACCAATGACATGCCCATCGTGGAGCCGTCGCGGTTCGACGCGATGCGGCTGGTTCCCTTTCAGATCAACCCGCACTTCACCGACGCAACGATTCCCAATCATGGTGGAGAAACGCGCACGCAACGCATCGCGGAGTTCACGAAATCCAATCCCGGGGTCTACGTCGTAGGCCTGTGTGAAGGCAGCGCGCTGGAGGTGGACGGAGCGGCGGTGAAGCTGCTCGGACCCCACAGCGCGAGGATATTCCGGAGTGACAGAGATCCCGTGGACTGCGCGCCGGAGGCGTCGCTGGATTTCCTGTGGGAGGTTCAACAATGAAGCAGGGGGCGCTTCGAACCCCGGAAAGCCCGGCGTCCCGGCGCGTGGCCACGGTTTTCGCAAGACGGATCGGATGTGCGGCCGTGGTGGCGGCAGTCACCATGGCCGGCCCCGCCCCGTCCGCGTCCCGCGTGGGATCGCTGCAGACGATCACGAGCGGGCCGGCGCGCGTGGCGCTGCTCGAGGTGTTCACCTCGGAGGGGTGTTCCAGTTGTCCGCCGGCGGAGCGGTGGCTCTCCGGACTCGTCGAGGACGAAGCCCTCTGGAAGGGCGTCGTGCCGGTGGCCTTCCACGTGGACTACTGGGACCACCTCGGCTGGACGGATGTCTTCGCGAACGCGGACTTCAGCGAGCGCCAGCGCGATTACGCGGCCGCGTGGAACTCGGACCGTGTCTACACTCCAGGCTTCGTCTGGAACGGAACCGAGTGGCGCGAGTGGTTCGACGGCCGGCCGCTCCCGGCGGCGACCGGCAACCCGGGCTCTCTGACGGCATCGGTCGCGAAGGACGGCGTCGACGTCGCATTCGTGCCTTCCGGTGCTGTGCGAGGCGGGCTCACCGCGCACGTGGCGGTGCTGGGGATGGGTCTCGAGCGTACGATTACCGCAGGCGAGAACAAGGGAAGGACGCTGACGCATGACTTCGTGGTGCTGGACTACCAGCGCGCGGAATTTGCCGCCCGCGACGGCGCCTGGTGGGCGCGCGCCGAATGGCGGGTGGCGCGCAACCCCGCGCCCGCGCGGCACGCGCTGGCGGTGTGGGTAACGGCGGGGCGCAACGATCCCATCCAGGCCGTGGGGGCGTATCTGACCCCGGAGGCGATGGGCGCGATCAGGTTGTCGCAGAGAGGAGGAACCATCAACATGACGAAGATCCGCAAGACGGACGCCGAGTGGCGCGAGGTTCTGACACCCGAACAGTACCGCGTGGCTCGCGAGAAGGGCACGGAGCAGGCATTCACGGGCGAGTATGTCGGGAACAAGGAGAGCGGTGTGTATCTCTGCGTGGCGTGCGGGCAGCCGCTGTTCTCGTCCGACACCAAGTTCGAGTCCGGAACGGGCTGGCCGAGCTTCTTCGAGCCCGTGGACGACCGGAACGTCGATCGTGAGGAAGACCGGAGCCACGGCATGAAACGAACCGAGGTCGTGTGCAGCCGGTGCCAGTCACACCTCGGCCACGTCTTCGACGACGGTCCGCGCCCCACCGGGCTTCGCTACTGCGTCAATTCGGTGTCGCTGAAGTTCGTCCCGAAGGACGCAGGCGACGAAGCCACCCGGAAACAGAAGAAATAGCCGTTAGTAGTAGTGCAAACTGCTACTATTCTGCGCCGGGGCTTGACCTGCCGGGAGAAAAGTAGTAGTTAAGACTACTATGAAACGTATCCCAAGCCTCGAGGCGCTTGGCCTGACCCGACTCGAGGCGCTCGCGTACACCTACCTGGTGGCGAACCCGGGGACCACCGGCTACGGGGTCTCCCGGGGCATCGGCAAACCCACCGCCAACGTCTATCGCGCGCTCGAAAGTCTGGAGCGAAAGGGTGCGGTCAGGAACGACCGCGCTTCCCCACCCCTGTACCGCGCGGTTCCCCCCGGCGAGTTGTTCGACCAGTTGGAGCGGGAGTTCATGGACCGGCGCGAAATCGCAGCCCGGGCTTTGGCCGCGCTCGCGGTTCAACCGGACGCGGATGACGACGGCATGTTCGCCCTGACGACGGCCGAGCAGGTCATGGGTCGCCTGCGCATCCTGCTCACCGCCGCGAGGCGTTTCGCCCTGGTGGACGGGGCGCCGGAGATCCTGGAATCTCTCGAGGACGCGGTGGGCGACGCGCGCGCGCGCGGAACGCGCGTGGTCATTCTCGCCCGTGGAGCCGCACGCGTGCCACACGGTGATACGTTCGAGGACCGGAGTGCAGGTGGTGAAAGACCCGGCGCGCTGCGCGCCGTCGCGGATGCGCGCGAGGCGCTCATCGCCCGCCTGTCGCCCGATGGCGGCGCGCGGGACGCCCTGTGGACGAGAAGCGCCCTCTTCGCGAGGACACTCCACGATGCCGTCGCGAACGACGTGTTCTACGTGCTCGTGGAACAGGGACTGCGCGAGGGGCTGAGCGTGGAAGAACTGGAAGGAGCGTTCGACGGCTGCCGGGCGCTTCGCGCCCTCGCCCGGGACTGACGCGTCAGCGCGGGATGGACGCCTGCTCGCGCACGGGCCGCTTGGGCTCGTCTTCCGACTGGCGGCGCGCGCGGAAAGCGACCGAGGTCCCCGCCTCGGGCACGTCGTCGTCGCCGGCACTCCACCGGTCTGTGTCACGATCGAACGCGAGTACCGAGCCGCCCGAGCGGATGAGGAACGTGTGGAAGTTCCGTGCGAGCAGAAACAGCCGTGCGGAAGGCGAGTCCGCCGCACGAGCCTGCGCCTGAGCGGCCATCTTCTCCGCCGCCTCCCCCGGTGAGCCGGCGTCGAGCGGCCGCGCGAGCGCATGGAAGATACCGACGCCGTCGTCCGCGACGGTGATGTCGATATCGCGCGCGCTGTTCGCGAAGGTGAATCTGATCCACGAAGCGTGCGCGTGCTCGATCGCGTTGCGCACCAGTTCACCGAAGGCGCCGCGGCACAGTTCCCGAAACGCAACCCGATCGGCGGAGAGGTGCGGAGCGATATGGTCCTCCCACACGCGGTCCGACCTGAGCACCGGCGTCACGCGGAGCTCGCGGGAGAGCGACGAGGTGCGTTTGAGGCGGTACACCCGGGCACGGGTCCGGCCGGACTGCTCCAGGAGGCCGTCGTCCACGAGCTGATCGAGGTGACGGTTTGCCGCCTGTCGCGAAATCCCGTATGCTTCCGCGATCCGACGGGCGAGCCCCCGGGGATCCTCGGCTGCCCGGGCCAGGATGAACTCGCGGATCGAACGGGTGCGGGCACGCTCCATGGGTCCGGGTTGTAGCGGCGAGCGCCGGTCTTTGTCAACATTTATCGGCCGTCCCCGGCCGTCCCTCCCGGCGGTGGGGACATTGTCAACTTCAGCGGTCTTTGATTGTCAACATTCGGTGCGACGCGGCCTGGACGACGATTCGTAACTGAGCTCCTATGAACAGCCTGCGCGAATTTCTGGAGACGATTCGGTTCGAACACACGGTGTTTGCCCTTCCCTTCGCGTATGCCACCCTGTTCCTCGTCGAGGCCGGGTGGCCGCGTGGCAACTACCTCCTCTGGATTACCGTTGCGATGGTCTCGGCCCGGACGGTGGGCATGGCCGCGAACCGGCTGATCGATGCACGGATCGACGCGCGCAATCCGCGCACCGCCGGTCGCGCACTGCCGGCCGGCCGGCTCTCCCGGGCCCGCGCTCTCCTGTATACCGGTGTCGCCCTGGCCGTCTTCCTGGCCGCGGTATGGAACCTCCACCCCCTGTGCCGCCGCCTGTGGCCCGTCGCGATCGTCGCGATGGTTCTCTACCCGTACGCAAAGCGGTTCACACCCTTCGCGCATTTCTTCCTGGGGGCGGTCTACGTCATGATCCCCACGGCGGTCTGGATCGCGGTCACCGGGGAGATCACGCGGGCGGCCCTGTTGCTCGGGGTCGGAGCGGGGTTGTGGGTGGCGGGTTTCGACATCATCTACGCGTGCCAGGATGCGGACGTCGACCGGCGCGAAAGCCTGCATTCGTTTCCGGCCGACATGGGAATCCGGCCCGCGCTGGTCACGGCGGGGTGGCTTCACGCGGGGTTCCTGGTTTCTCTCTTCTTTGCGGGATCGATGCTCTCGGTCGGCCGCTGGTACTATGCTGGCGTCGCGTTGACGGCGCTGTTGCTCGCCATCGAGCACAGACTGGTCAAGCCGGACGATCTCTCACGTGTGAACGCCGCGTTCTTCACCGCGAATGGCGTGGTGAGCGTGGTGCTCTTCGTACTCATTGCAATCGATACGGTGGTGTAGCGCGATGGCGATCTTTGCGGTTGGAATCACGGGCGGGAGCGGAGCGCCGTACGCGCTGAGACTCCTGAATGCACTCGTGGCATCGGGCCACGAGATCCACGCGGTGATCTCGCCGGCCGGTGAAAAGGTACTGCAGCTCGAAAGCGGCATCCGGCTGGGGAAGACATTGCGCGAGAAAGAGGATGCGCTCATCCGCGCGGCGGAGATCGACCGCACGAAGAACGCACTGCGGCTGTTCGATCCCACGAACCTCGCCGCTCCGATCTCGAGCGGGTCGTTCAAGTGTGCGGGTATGGTGATCGTGCCGTGCTCGACCGGCACGCTCGGACGCATTGCGAACGGAATCTCGTCCAGCCTGATCGAGCGCGCCGCGGACGTGGCACTGAAGGAACGGCGGCGACTGGTCGTGGTGCCCCGGGAGACGCCGCTCTCGGAGATCCACCTGCGCAACATGCTGACGCTGCGCCGCGCGGGTGCGGACATCCTGCCGGCCATGCCGGCCTTCTATCACCGACCGAAGACGATCGCGGATATGGTCGACATGATCGTGGGCCGCATCCTCGACCGACTCGGCGTCGAGAACCCGCTCTTCTATCGATGGGGAACCGACACGGCGCCGGAAGACGTGGAGATGTAGATCGGCACAAATGACAAGACGCCCCGCGCCGTTTCCGACGCGGGGCGTTCTTTCGATCGAGTTGCGTCGATCAGGGAACTACTAGAGATTCCACGCCATGCCGGCGCGGAGCGACCAGTGGTTGACGTCCTCGACGACGTGGTACCAGCCGGAACCGATCAGGTTCGCATTCTGGCTCACGCCGATCTTGAAGCCGGCGCCGCCCTGGAAGCCGATCTTCGTGTCGCCCTCGTCGGCGGTGAAACCGCCGCCCTCGACGGAAGCATTCAGCATGTGAACGCCTATCCCGCCGGCGAGAAACGGCTGGAATCCAACCGAAGCCGTCGGGACCGTCCACTTCAGGTTCGCGCCGATCGAAATGTCGCGGAACGACACATCGACCGAGTTCTCACTTTCGGACCAGTTCCAGTAGTTGACGAACGGGTTGATGTGAACGTTCATCGCCGGAAGTCCGAAGTCCGCGAAGACACCCGCGACCCAGGTGTTGCTGTCCTCGATGCCCTCGCGATCCGGGCTCACATAACCGGCCTCGATGCCCACCGAACGCAGCGGGCTGGCCGCAAACACGCTCGACGCCGCAAGCGCGACAACCGCGATTACGGCAACGACGGAAAGAAACTTCTTCATTGCGTTTGACCTCCATCATGCGGTTCCGGCCGGCATTGCAGATCGACGCAACTACGGTCGAACAGCGGCAGGAACCTGTTTTCCCGATTGGGACCGGGCGGAAGGAGCAATCGGGGGGCCAGTGTCGGCCGTCGGGGGATGAGAAGCAGATAAAATGAACACAAACAACAGGTTATGGTATGTTGCAAGCCTGGACGCCCCGGCGGCAAACCGCCTCCGGGGCCCTCGCAGATTGGCCGTCCGGGGGGCCGGCCGGTCGCATTTCGAGCATGGAGCGTTTCCGGAAAGGGAAGTAGATTCATCGTCATGCCTCATCGTGACCTGCAGTCCTTTCTGATGGCGCTGGAGGGCGCCGGCGATCTCAAGCGCGTGCGCGCCGAGGTGGATCCGCGCTACGAGATCGCCGAGATCGCACAGCGTTCGGTGCGCGAGGGCGGGCCCGCCCTGCTCTTCGAGAACGTGAAGGGCTCGCGCTATCCGCTCGCGATCAACTTCCTCGGGACGTTCGCGCGCATCGAGCGCGCCATCGGCATGCACCCGGAAGCGCTGGGCGAACGGCTCGTCCGCTTCGCCGAGGAACTCAACCCGCCGTCGCTGGAACGGTTGCTGCGTGCACGAGATCTCTATCCACGCTTGCTGGCGTTTCGTCCCAGGCGCGGGGTTGGCGGTCGTGGACAGGAAGTCGTGGACCGCTCACCGGACTTCGGCACACTCCCGGTGATCACGTGCTGGCCGCAGGACGGCGGCCCGTTCATCACGTTCCCGCTCGTGCTGACGCGCCACCCGCGGACGGGGAAGTCCAATGTCGGCATCTACCGCATGCAGGTCTACGACGGCACTTCGACCGGCATGCACTGGCAGATCCACAAGGGCGGGGGATTCCACTATCACGAGGCCGAAAAGCAGAACCACGCACTTCCCGTCGCGGTGGCCCTGGGCGCGGATCCCGCGTTGATGCTGGCGGGCATCTTCCCGCTGCCCGAGGCGCTGGAGGAGATCGCGTTCGCGGGAATCCTTCGCACGCGCGCCACGCGTCTCGCACGCGCAAAGACCATCGACATCGATGTTCCCGCCGACGCGGAGTTCCTGCTGGAGGGGGAGGTGGCGCCGCACGAACGCCGGCTCGAGGGACCCTTCGGCGACCACTTCGGGCATTACTGCGACCCGGCCGACTTTCCCGTGTTCCGCGTCAAGACGCTCACGCGCCGTCGCCGGCCGGTGTATCCCGCCGCGGTGGTGGGGAAGCCGCCGCAGGAGGACCGCTACATGGGCGACGCGTCGCAGATGATCCTCGGGCCGTTGATTCGTCTCATCCGGCCCGAGGTTCGCGACGTGTGGGCCTACTACCAGGCGGGGTTCCACAATCTGCTGGTTGCAAGCGTCGAGGCGCGTTACACGCGCGAACCGGTTCGCACTGCGATGGGACTCCTCGGCGAAGGACAGCTGGGATTGAGCAAGGTGCTGGTGCTGGTGGACCGCGACGTCGACGCGCGGAACTTCCGCGCCGTGCTC
Organism: uncultured bacterium; assembly: GCA_964589805.1. Lineage (GTDB taxonomy): Bacteria > Krumholzibacteriota > Krumholzibacteriia > WVZY01 > JAKEHA01 > JAKEHA01. The sequence continues at coordinate 7,036 of CAZPUV010000050.1, forward strand.
CGGTCGATTCACGAGCACTTCGATCCGCGCGAGCATTTCCATCTCATCTCGCGGGCGCCACTCGACACGCTCGACTTCACGAGTTTCAAGATGCACATGGGAAGCCGGATGATCCTGGACGCGACCGGGAGCCGCGCGCAGTATTCGGGCGGAAGCGCGCGGGCGCGTGAGCACGCCTCCGCGCCGTCCGGGGTTCGGTTCTCCGGCGACCCGGCGCGGCTCGCCCCGCACGTGCGCCGCTGGAAGCTGTGGGAAGACACCTTGCTCGTCGTCCAGATCGACCGCGTGGAAGCGGAAGCCGGAAAACGGACGGTTGCGGCCCTGGTGGCGTCGCCCGAACTCGCCGGCGTCAGGATGGTCGCGGTCGTGAGTCCGGACGTGGACCTCGACGACGACGTTGACACGATCTGGGGGATCTTCACGCGCTTCGACCCCGCCCGCGACCTCGCCTTCACGCGCGTATCCATGACGGGCGTGCAGCCCCTGTACGAGGGTGTCATGGGGATCGACGCAACGTGGAAACCCGGTTACCCGGGCGCGGTCGAGATGGACCCGGAAACCGTCCGCAAGGTGGACGCCCGGTGGGGAACGTACTGGGAGTAGGAAAAGCCCGCGGGGAAGCGCTGCGCGCCCCGTGGCCGGGCCAGATCCGGGTTGACAGGCGATCTGCCCGTTGATATCTTCCCCGTGTCAAAAAAGCCGCGTTCAAGTCAGGACCGATCGCCTCCCCCTTTTCAGGTTAAGCGACCCCAGTTTTCGTTTGAGCGCAGGATGCGGATCGCGCGCGTTCTCACGCACGGGATTCGTGGAATCAGTCCGTTTGTTTCGAAGGGAATTCAGAGATGAATCGTAAACTCTATGTCGGTAACCTGAACTTTGCCACCACCGAGGAAGAACTGCGCGAGCTTTTCTCCGAGGTCGGTCCCGTCGCGAGTGTTTCGCTGGTCACGGACCGCGAGATGGAGACGGATGAGGCGGCCGCGGCTGCGGTCGAGAAGCTGAACAACCGCGAGGTTGCTTCGCGTACCCTCACCGTCAACATCGCCCGTCCGAAGACCGATGGCGGTCGCGGCGGCAGGGGCGGTTTTGGCGGCGGTGGCGGCCGGAACCGGTACTAAGAGGCCGAAGAGCCGCAGACAGAGTGCTGCGCAAGAACCGGAGCGCGGGGCGTGATGCCCCGCGCTCCTTTTTTCGCCCGGCCGATCATGCTGAACGCACCCGGAGGGGATTCGCGAGTACGTGCCGTAAGTCTCATACCGATCGGCGGGCGATTCTGGCTGCAGAACGCTGTCCTACGTATCCGTCATGCGCCGGGCCCTTCGTTCGACGGCGATCCGGCGGGCTGGGTCGAGCCCGAGCGGGCCACCTGTTCCCGCAGGCTTTCGATGGTGGATCGCATCCACTGGGCGCGCTCGGTGTTGCGGATACAGGCCCCGGCGTTGTCCGCGAATGCCTGGAGCGCCCGCTGGTCTTCGTCGTCATAGCTCACTTCCGGTGACCGGCTGCTGATGTTGATGACGCCGACCAGTTCTTCGCGAAGCATGATTGGTACGACCAGTGTTGCCAGCAGCGAGCTGTTCGACAGCTTGATCCCCGGAATCGGCATCTTGTCGCTGCCGATGATCAGGGGTTTCTGGTGTTTCGCGACCCAGCCGGCAATGCCCTCGCCCACGCGCTGCTCGCGCCCCAGGACCCGGGAGATATCCTCGTGGCCGCTGGCCGAGCGGACGACGAGGATCTGTCGCTTCTGGTCGAAGATCATGAGGGACGCCTGGTCGCAGTTGAACGACAGGACCGAGTGCCTCGTAATGCAGTCGAACAACTCCTGTGGACTGCTCTGCATTCCCATCACGCGGCTGATTTCGAAGAGCGCGTAGAGCCGGCGGCGGGCGCTTTCGAGCGTTTCTTCCTGAACCTGGCGGATGTGGAGGTTCCAGCGCTCGATCTGCTTTTGCTCGATCGTGAGATAGATGGCGAAGAAGACGACCAGGATCGCGCACGCGCCCACCAGCACGATGTCGGTCGACAGCCATGGCCACGGGCCCGGGGGCAGGGACGGCAGCATGGTCGCGATGGTGAAGCTCAGCCCGAGGGTCGTGATCACGAACGTCGTCATGAGCAACAACCAGTTGCTCCAGGAACGACCTGGCAGCCCTTCGCGAGGCGCTCGCGGGCCGGATGGGTGGTCGGATGTTTTCTTGAGAAGCATCGCTGCGAGTCTCTCCCCGTGACCCTCTCGACGGTGTGCCGACGATGATGCGTCGCTCTCCAGCGCTAGCAACTCCGTCGCCAACTCATGGGGGACTTGCATGGATTTCCGGGTGGCAGGAGGATTTTCGCGGGCGTATCCCAATGAAAACAAAGGGCGCCGGGGCTGCCGTCTCAGGAAAACCCTGATTTCAACGTCGGCAGATCCTGACCGTTCTCAGGCGTGTCCGTCTGCATTCCGGGACGGGGTGCGACGCGAACCCCACGGGGCCGGGGCCGGTCAGGCCAGAGACGTGATGCCGTTTCGGATGGCGTACTTGGTCAGCCCCGCGACGCTGTAGATGCCGAGTTTGCGCATGATCTGCCGGCGGTGACTCTCGACCGTCTTGGCGCTGACAGTCAGAATCTCGGCTGTTTTCTTCGTGGAGTTCCCCTCCGCGATCAGCTGGAGGACCTCCCGCTCTCGCGGCGTCAGCACGGTGACGGGTGCCGCGGCCGATACGCGGTCGAGCGACTTGATGACGCGCGCTTCCGCGCCGGGACTCAGGAAGACATGACCGTTCGACACGGCCCGGATGGCCTGCTCGATCTCGTCAAAACCGCCGTCCGCGAGCACGTACGCCTGGGCGCCGGCCCTGAGGACGCCCGTCAGGGTCACCCAGTCCACGGCCGGAGAAATGGCGATTACGGCCATGCCGGGGCATTCCGCAACGAGTTGACGGGTGGCGTCCACCCCGTTCAGGGCGGGCAGATCGATCTCGAGAATGGTGATGTCGGGTCGCAGTTCTCCGGCGAGTGACACGGCGGTTCGTCCGTCTTCCGCCTCGCCCGCGACCTCCACGTCCGGCAGGGTGGTCAACAACTGACAGAGCCCCTGCCGGTACACTCGTCGTGCGACGACGACGAGAACGCGTTGCTGATTCGGCGCCACAGTGCTCTCCCCCCTGTGTCGGTGACCAGCCCTACTCGAAGGCGAGTATACATGTGTTACCGGTTCTTTCCAATGAGTTGTGTACCCGGGACCGCATTTTCGCATTCACCGCCGTCGCGCATCCAAAAGTGACTAACGTTTCGTACCAGTGGCGGTGTACGATTCCGTCAGTCAGGAGGACTTTGTCATGCGAATCTGGACGATTGCAGCATTGGTTGTGCTGATACTCGGGGCGCGGGCCACCTCCCACGCCGACCCGGATGAGAAGAAGGGCGCGAACGCAGTCGCGACGTTCGCGGGCGGTTGCTTCTGGTGCATGGAGCCGCCGTTCGACGACATCGAGGGCGTGAAATCGACGACCTCGGGATACACGGGCGGTTCGGAAGAGAATCCGACCTATCGCCAGGTTTCGAACCGGGAGACCGGACACTGTGAGGCGATCCGGATCGAGTACGACCCCGCGAAGGTCACCTACGCGCAACTCCTCGACGTGTACTGGCGCAACATCGATCCCACCACCGGCGACGGCCAGTTCTGCGACTGGGGACCCCAGTACAGACCCGAGATCTTCTATCACGACGAGGAGCAGAAGCGGCTGGCCGAGGAATCAAGGCGTGAAGTCGAGACGATACTGAAAACGGTGGCGGTGAAGATAACGCCTGCGTCCACGTTCTGGCCCGCGGAAGAGTACCATCAGGATTTCTACATCCGGGAACCCGACCACTACTATCAGTACCGCAAGGGCTGCGGCCGGGACCGGCGCCTGGAAGAACTCTGGGGCGCGGGCGCCGGACACCAGGGAGTCGATTGATCATGGAATCGTTGTACCCGTTCGGAATGGCTTTCTGGACACCGGTGCTGGTGGCCGTGGCGTGCGGTACCGTGGTCGGTCTCGAGCGGCAGCTCCGTGGCAAGCCGCTCGACGTGCGAACCGCGGTGCTGATCTGCCTCGGTACCCACGTGTTCATCCGGCTCGGCGTCGAGCTCTCCGGTGAGACCGTGGACGCGACGCGCGTGCTCGGACAGATGGTCACCGGGGTGGGCTTCCTCGGCGCCGGTGTGATCCTGACCCGCGGCGGACACGTCATCGGCCTCACGACGGCCTCCGTGATCTGGGTGCTGGCGGGGATCGGCGCCGCGATCGGCTTTGGTGAGTACCGGGGCGCGGTCGCATTGTCGGTCGTCGTGTTTCTCGTGCTGACCGTGATGGAGTGGGTCGAGTCCCGGGTCGAGCACATGCGTCGCGGCGCCCACGCCCGCGGTCAGGAAAACGAAGAACGCAGACTCTAGGACCAGGTGCGCCCGGTGGCGCCGCGGCCGGACCGGGCGCGCCCGTAACTCGCGATCGGGGGGTGAGACCATTTCCAGTCGTTCCGTCCTGCGCGTTGCGCTGGTCAACGTCGTTGCCCTCGCACTGGGCCTGGTTCTGCTCGAACTGGTCTTCGGGAACTGGATCCGACCCAATCGCATGGGCCGGCTGAACCTGGTTCGCGACCGGACGGTGCACTACGACGCAAGCGCTCTGTATCCGGCGGCCGAGAGGATCACGTACACGCGTGACAAGTGGGGGCTGCGCGGGACGTTCGCGAACCCGTCGGAAATCAGCTTCTCACCATC
>CAZPUV010000051.1:0-2957 GCA_964589805.1 uncultured bacterium
ACCGTGCCCACGGTGGGAGCCAGCGGCGCGGTGGCCGGGGTGCTGGGCGCGTACATGGTGGCCTTCCCACGCGCGCGCGTATTGACCGCGGTGTTCATTCTCTTCTTCATCCGGCTGGTGGAGTTGCCCGCCGTCATCCTGCTGGTGTTCTGGTTCGTGATCCAGTCGTTCCAGGGCGTGCTGTCGCTGGGCACGACCGGGACGACCGGGGGTGTCGCGTGGTTCGCTCACATCGGCGGATTCGTGGCGGGCGCGCTCGGCATCAGGGTTCTCGCGCGACGGCAGCTGCGCGCGCGACGACCGCGGCGCGCCGGCTAGAACGGCCCCCTACGGGAAGAGACGGAACGGACGTTTCGGCATCTCGCGAACAGCGCCGTTCAGGTGGTGGATGTCACCGAGCAGATCGATCCGCGCCCGTCCCTGTGGAAACAGAATGCGCGTCACGGATCCGTTGCGGATCTTGAACTGCCAGAGATCATCGATCTTCATCCCCAGCAACGCGGTGAGATAGGCGCAGATCACGCCCCCGTGGGTGACCACCGCGATCTCTCCCGCCGGGTGCGCCTTCCGGATCCCGTCCATCTCCCGCACCACACGGCGCCGGAAGGTCGCCACCGTCTCCGCTCCCTCGATGCGGACCGCGCTCGGCCGATGGAACCACAGGCGCACCTGCTCCGGATACCGCTTCCGCAGTGTCGTCGCCCTCTGACCCTCCCACGCGCCCAGGTTGATCTCTCGCAGGCCGTCCCGCGAGGCAACCTCGACGCGCTTGCCGAATGCGAGCCGGGCGGTCTGCAGCGTACGGCGTGACGGGCTCGAGTAGGCCGCAACGAAGCGCACGTAGTCGAGTCGCTCGCCCACGCGTCGCGCCTGGGTGCGGCCCAGCCGGCTCAGGGTCGATTCGCTGTGACCCTGGAGGCGGCCGACGCGGTTGAACCCGGTCTCGGCATGACGGATGAGATAGAGCACCAGCATCGTGTCCGCATATTAATGTGCCGCAGGGTCCGGCGCAACATTGCCCGCCTCACGCCGGGTCGCGTATGCTCCCCGTAGCGTGCGCGGGCCGGTCCGCGCGGAGGAGCCGCCGTGATTCCATTGATTCCCGAAGAACTGGAGAAGTACGCCGCCGCGCACTCGTCGCCCGAACCGGCGCTCTTCGCGGAACTCGCCGCGGAGACCCGGGCGAAGATGAAGAGCCCGCAGATGATGGTGGGACACACGGAGGGGCTCTTCCTGAAGTTCCTCGTGCGGCTCATGGACGCGCGCCGTGTGCTCGAGATCGGCACCTTCACGGGCTACAGTGCGCTGTGCATGGCCGAAGGGCTGCCGGACGACGGACGCGTGATCACGTGCGACGTGGATGAAGAGGCCACCGGCATCGCGCGCCGGTTCTGGGCGCGCAGTCCCCACGGCCGCAAGATCGTCCTGGAACTCCGGCCCGCGCTGGACACGATCGCGGGGCTGCACGAACCGTTCGACCTGGTCTTCATCGACGCGGACAAGGCGAACTACATCCGTTACTGGGAGGCGTGCGTGCCCCGGGTACGCCCCCGGGGTGCGCTCGTGGCCGACAACGTGTTGTGGAGCGGCCGCGTGCTCGATCCCCGCGAGAAGGACGACCACGCCATCGTCGCATTCAATGAGCACGTCGCGCGCGACCCGCGCGTCGAGAGTGTCGTACTTCCCGTCCGCGACGGCATCACGATCGCGGTCAGGCGCTGACACCGAGCGGCGCGAAGGAGACCGACTGGACCGCCCCTCTGTATCCAAACCAGCCGCCTGGGTTCGCGCGGCCCGCCTCCCGTTCCACGCGATCGTGGTCCTCGCGTACGGCACGGGGACGGCCGCGGCCGCTCTCGACGCGGGCGCGTTCGACTGGTTGCGAGCACTCCTGGGCTATGCGTGCGTTGCATTCATCCAGTTCGCGTCGGTGCTGACCAACGAACACTTCGATTACCCGGACGACATGCTGCGCCGGAAAGCGGGGCCGTTCAGCGGGGGGTCGCGGGTGATCGTGACGGGGGCGCTCACCCAGGACGACGTCCTGCGCGGCATCGCGGTGTCGGTGGCCCTGCTCGGCGCCGCTTCGGGACTCCTTCTCGCCGTCCTGCCCCACGAACTCCGCATCGCGGTTCTGGTGATGGTGGCGGCAGGGGCGATCCTGGGGCTCGGGCATTCCGCCCCGCCCCTCGGGCTCAGCCGCCGCGGCTTCGGCGAGATCAACATCGCATTCACGCACGCCACCTTCCCGCTCCTGTTCGGCTGGGCGATCCAGGGCGGTTCGCGCGCCGACCCTCTGCCCGTACTGGTGAGCATGCCGGCGTTCTGGGCGCTCTTTTCGGCCCGGACCATCGCGGGCCTCCCCGACGCGCGAGCCATGGCGTCGGCGCGCCGCCGTTCCTACGCGGTGATATTCGGCCCGGCGCCCGCGGCGGGGCTCGCGGCGTTCGGCGCGGCCGCAGCGAGCGCCGCCGGTATCCTGCTGTGGCGGGACCAGATCGTATCGGGATGGCTCGGGGCGGCGTTTCTGCTCATGATTCCCACCGCGGGGGTGCTCATCAAGGCGCTGGTGTCGTTCATGCGTTCCCCCGGGCACGATCGCGACATCGATGGAGCCCTCCTCGTGGCGTTCGTTCTCACCCTTTGCGCCGGCCTGATTCCGTTCGCCTACTTCGTCCGCCTGGCGCTCCGCTGAGAACAGGCCAAATTCCTCGACGCAGGCCGCCCCGTACGATCATACTCCGTGGGACGAGCACGGAGGGAACATGCTGGCTACAATGATGAAAGCGCTGATCGCCGGACTGGTCGTCATCGCCATCGCGGGGTTCATCGGGCTGTTCATCATGGCGGGTGTCGCCGCCACGCACGACGTCGTCCGGATTCCGGTTCCGTCGGGAAGCCACCTCGCCCCGTTGAAGGCCGACTACGCCGATGCCTACCTGGCGCCGCTCGAGTAC
>CAZPUV010000051.1:2967-11671 GCA_964589805.1 uncultured bacterium
GGTCCATCGAGGGCGTGACCGCGAACGCGTTCCGCCACGGCGGCAAGGAGATCTTCCGCAGCGAGAACGAGGTCGTGTATGAGGGGTACCGTCTGGGGGTCCGCTACTTCACGTCGTACCGGCTCGATCGCACGACCAGCCCCAACACGCTCGCCCTCATCACGGTCGTGCGCATCCACGAACCGAAGGGGAAGTACGCGTGGAGGGCGTTCCGGCCCGTCCACAAGCGTCTCGCGCCCTACCTCCTCGATCGCATGGCGCAGGCCGCACCCGATTGATCCCGCGCCGCGCCGAGGGCGGGCCGGTTGCGCGGACGGGGTCCCACGAGTTATCATGCGGTCGAACTGCGCGGTCCGCCCGGTGTAACAGGAATTGAGTCCCGTCAGTCACTTTCTCCCGGCACTCACTTATGAATAAACGACTTATTGCGGCACTCCTCGTCGTCGCCGCGCTCCTGTCAGGCGCGGTGGCGCGCGCCATCGACTTCGCGGATCCCTTCGCCGAACCGGTGACCGCGACCGGATACGTCTCCCTGTCGAACGTGCCCCAGGGCGGGAACGCACGGATCGCGGTGGAGATCAGGATGCAGGCGCCGTGGCACGTCAACGCCAACAAGGTCACCGAGGACTTCCTCGTTCCCACGACGGTCGAATTCGAACTGCCGGACGGCGTCACGCTCCGCGGCGTGGTCTATCCCCGGGGTGTGGAGAAGAAGCTCGAGTTCGCCGAATCGCCGCTGCGCCTGTATGAAGGAACGATCCATGTTGGCGCCGTCGTGGACGTCTCGCCCGACGCGGCGCAGGGCGACACCACCGTCACCGCGCGCGTGACCTACCAGGCCTGCGACAACGAGAAGTGCCTGCTGCCGGAGACCATCGATGTCGCGATTCCCTTCGTGATCTCGTCGCCGCGAGAAGCGGTGGATCTCGCGCACACGGACATCTTCGACACCATCGACTTCTCGTCGATCGCGAGTGCTTCCGAGGCTGCCGGTGGCAACGACGCGCTGGGCAACGTGATCGCAAAGCGCGGACTGCTGTTCGGCTACATTCTGGTGTTCCTCGGCGGCCTGGCGCTCAATCTGACCCCCTGCGTCTACCCGGTCATCCCCATCACGGTGAGTTATTTCGGCGGCCAGGCGCGCGGACGACCCGCGCACACGCTGCTGCTCGCGATTCTCTATCTGCTGGGAATGGCCACCATGTACTCGGCGCTGGGTCTGGTGGCGGCGTTCACCGGCAGCCTGTTCGGGAGCGCGCTGCAGAACCCGTTCGTCCTCGCTGCGGTCGCGCTCGTCATGGTGGGGCTCGCGATGTCGATGTTCGGGTTCTACGAGATCCGGGTTCCCGCCCGCCTGGCGGGCGTGGCCGGGACCGCGAAACAGGGCGTCATGGGCTCGTTCCTGATGGGCCTTACCGTCGGAATCGTCGCCGCCCCGTGCATCGGACCCTTCGTGCTCGGACTGCTGACCTTCGTCGGAGAGAGCGGCAGTCTGTTCCTCGGATTCTCCCTCTTCTTCGTACTCTCGCTCGGACTCGGGCTTCCGTTCGTCGTGCTGGCGGTTGCTTCGGGCAACATCTCGAGGCTTCCGAGGTCCGGTGAGTGGATGGAATGGATCCGGAAGTTGTTCGGCGTGGTCCTGCTCGCGATGGCGGTCTACTTCCTCCGTGCGGTGGCCGGCGATCCGCTCTACTACGCGGCGCTCGGCCTGGTGTTCGTGGCGGGGGGCGTGTACCTTGGTTTCGTATCGCGCGCCAGATCCGCCTCGATCTTCTTCAACGCGTTTCGCCGTTTCGTCGGCATGGCCGCGCCGTTGTACGGCCTCTACCTCGTGCTCGCTCCGGGTAACATCCTGGGCCGCAACGACGCACCGGGCATTCCGTGGATCGTCTACGCCGAGACGCAGCTCGCCGCAGCCACGGCGGAGGGCAGGCCGGTCGTGATCGATTTCTCCGCGGACTGGTGCCTTCCGTGCAAGGAACTCGAGCACAAGACATTCAACCAGCCGGAAGTGATCGAGGCCGCGCGCGCCGTCGTTCCGCTCAAGGCCGACCTGACCGAACACGGTTCCCCCGACGTGCGCGCGTTGCGGAAGAAATTCAACATCCGCGGGGTGCCGACGATCGTCTTCATCGACAGGAGCGGGAACGAGCGCACCGATCTGCGCGCCGTCGAGTTCATCGACCGGGACGAGTTCCTCGAAAGGCTCGCCGGCATCTCGGACGAGGAGTTGCGATGAGACTGGTGAGTTTTGGCCCCCCCGGCGCCGAGCGGCCGGGGCTGGTGGTCGACGACGCGGTCATCGACCTCGGAGCGGCGTCACCGGGTCTTCCCGGGTCGGTGCGTGAGATCCTCGCGGCGGGCCTGCTCGAGCGCGTCCGGGAGGTCGGCCGTCGGGCACCTTCCCTGTCGGGGAAGGCGCGACTTCCTCTGGACGGTGTCCGCCTCGGCCCGCCCGTCACCAACCCGTCCAAGATCATCTGCCTGGGCCTGAACTACGAGGATCACGCCGTCGAACAGGGGAAGACCGCTCCCGACTATCCGATGATGTTCGCCAAGGGACCGAATTCGCTCTGCGGCCACCGCGACGTCGTGCCCTACCCCCTCGGCGTCGAGCAGTTCGACTACGAGGTGGAGCTGGCGTTCGTGATCGGACGCCGCGCGCGGCGGGTTCCGCAGGAGGCCGCCTACGACTACGTGGCCGGATACACCGTGTTCATGGATCTCTCGGCCCGCGACCTGCAGGCGCGCGAGAAACAGTGGTTCCGCGCCAAGAGCGCAGACGGCAGCGGGCCGATGGGGCCGTGGATTGTCACCCGCGACGAACCCATCGTTCCCCACGCGCTCGACATCGCACTCACCCTCAACGACGAAACGATGCAGTCGAGCCGCACCGATCGCATGACGTTCACGATCGACTTCCTCGTGCACCACATCTCGCAAACGGCGACACTGGAGCCGGGCGACGTCATCGCCACGGGGACGCCGGCCGGGGTCGGCGTCTACCGAAACCCGCCGCGCTTCCTTGCGCGCGGCGATCGCCTTGTCGCGACGATCGAGGGCATCGGGTCGCTCGAGTGCACCATCGGTTGACACTTCCCACCGCAGAAGCCGGCCCGGCACGGGTACGAATCCTCGTGGTTTCGCCCTGGGAAACCGTCTGGTCGCTCGGACGCGACGCAGGCCTGAAGGCCGGGGTGTCCGACGACGACCGATTCATTGCGGGTTTCACCGCCGCCGGGTACGAACTGCACTTTCTACGCCCGCGGTCGGACAGGAAGGACGACCGGGTTCGCACGCACGTGTATCCCAACTTCTTCCGCGCGACACGGCGCCTGCCCACACCCCTGCGCCGCCCGCTCTGGCCGCTCCTGTTCAGCCTCCTCGTCGCGCCCCGCGCGCTCGCACTCGCGCGCCGCATCGACGCGCGCATGGTGTTCGGTCATTCCCATTACGCAACGTTCACGACGTGGCTCGTACGGAAGCGTCTCGGGATACCGGGTGTCGTGAAGCTGTTCGGAGTCATGGACCTGGTGCATGTTGAGTGGGGCCCGCTGAAGTACTGGTTCAAGAACGCGGAGCAGTTGTGCGCGCTTCGCTTCGAGCAGGACGCCTGGATCGTCCTCGACGACGGCACGCGGGGAGGCGACATCCTGCGCGACCGCGGGATTCCGCCGGCGAAGATCCACTTCATTCCCAACGGGCTCAATCTGGAGTGGCTCGACCGGCGGGTGGACCGCGCCCGAGCGCGGGAACGCCTGGGCATCACAGCCGGTCAGCGCGTCGTGCTCTTCCTGGCGCGACTGGTGGCGTCCAAGCGGCCGATGGACGTGATCACCGCTGCGGGGCTCGTGGCGAATGCGCGGCCGGATGTTGTGTTCGTGGTGGCGGGCGACGGACCCGAACGCGCGACATGCGAGCGCGCGGCGGGCGGCGCGGGCCACGCGCACATCCGGTTCATCGGGACGGTGCCGCACGACGACGTTCCCGAATTGATGGCCGCCGCGGACGTATTCGTCTCCACGAGCGCGCTCACCAACCGCGCGCTGCCGACCTGCGAGGCCATGATCTGCGGCGTCCCGGTGGTCGCCTACGACACGGGCGACACGGCCACCGTGGTCCGCGCGGGGGAAACCGGCGCGCTCGTTCCCGACGGCGATGTCGACGCCCTGGCGGATGCGATCGGACTGCTGCTCGGGAGCGACAGTGTCCGGAAGCGGATGTCGGATGCGGCGCGCCGCCTCGCGCGGGAGACGTTCGTGTCGTGGGAGGAACGGGTCGCGATGGAGATCCGGATCGTGGAGGGGCTCATCGGCGGCCGGTGACCTCCGCGCCGGATCGCCTACGAACTTTCCGCGATCAACTTCTCCACCGCGGCCTCGAGCTGCTTTCCGCGCAGCGACCGGTAGCGGATCTTGCCCTGCCGGTCCACGAGGAGGGTGGCGGGAATGGACTTGATGCCGTACATCGTGGCCACATCGTTGTTCCACCACTTCCCGTCGAAGTACTGGGGCCATTCGATTCCCTGCTGCTTGATGTAGGCGTCCAGCTTCTCGCGCGACTGGTCCAGCGAAATCCCGAGGATCTCGAAACCGCGGGAGTTGTACTTCTTGTAGACGCTCTTGACGTTGGGCATCTCCACGATACAGGGGCCGCACCACGTCGCCCAGAAGTCGATCAGCACGACCTTCCCCTTGTACGCGGCCGGCGAGATCGTCTCTCCCTTCAGACCCTTCACCGAGAACTGGATCGGCTCCTTGCCCACCGCCATCTTGCGCTCGATGGTCAGCGCTTCCATGTTGCTCTGCACGAACGACGTCAGGCGCGCGTTGACATCGCGGAAGTTCGCGAGAATCAACTTGTACTCTCCCTCGGAGTCGTCGTACTTGCCCTCGCCCCGGAATGACTCCGCGAGATAGAAATGTGCATAGGCGAGCTTCTCTCGATTTGCACTGTCCGCCTTGCCGATGAACTCACCCAGGAACTTCGCCGCCTTCTCGTAGCTCTGCATGCTGAAGTGCATCGCGCCGAGCTGGAACGCGGCCTCCAGGGATTCCGGAGACCTGGGATACCTGGCCCTGAACGCCTGCAGCGTCGCATCCATCTGTCCGAAAATGCGCATCTGTTCCTCGGGGGAGTTCGACGCCACCGCCTGGCGCGACATCCCTTCGAGTTCCTTCGAGATCGTCGCGTACACCTCCGCCGCACTGCCTTCCGGCAACGCCACCGCCCCCTGGTCCGATGAAACCGGCACGCCGAGGGGCCGGGTCTCCTCCGCCTGTACGCTGCCCTTCGCCTGCTGCGCGTCGGTCTTCCTCATCCCCAGGGCCAGCACCCCCGCGAGGACCACCACGACCGCCATCGCCGCCACCAGTATGATTTTCCTGTTCATCGTTGTTTTCGCGTCCTTCTACATTGCCCGGGCGACGACCTGGACACGGATCGCCGGTTCGAGCGAGTCGTTGGTATGAATGATCATTTCGGCGATCTCGTTGTTCCGGTCCGGCCGTTTCATCGGCGGGCGAAACGTCACCAGCACCCGGTATTGCCTTCCGTCCATCACGGTCTCCGTAACCGCCCTGAAATTGGCATTGTTCAGATCGATGCTCGCAATACGGAACTCTCCGGTCGGTTTGGAGACGATGACGCTCTTGGTAACCGGAGCCCCCTCGGCGGCGTTGTCCCCGAATCTCACGTCGCCGAAGTTGAGGGTGATCGGACTCACGGAGATGTCCCCCCGGGTCATCACGTTGACCGGTATCTCCGTCTTCGGCGACAACTTGCTGTTCGTATGCGCGAACAAGGTTCCGTACACGGTCAACGTCGGAAGACGCGGGTTCTTGAAGACGTTCAGCACGTACTCGCCCGGTTTCCCGGTCGGCGCGTACGTGTACGTGATCTTGTCATCGATGTTCGATGTGACCCCCGTTACCTTGAAATCGAGATCCTTCTCGTTGGAGGTCAGGATGACCCTTCTCTCCACGGCTTCTCCGTAACGTCCGTGCATGAAGACGGTTCCTTCGGGCTCCAGGTTCACGTACGGAACTTCCTTCGCTGACAGTGAAATCGACAACTGCCGGTTGCCCGGATCGTTCGTATGCACCGTCGCCGACTTCGTCCAGATCCCGTGCACCTTCGTGCCATCCACCGTCATTGCTATTCTGCCCTCCTGACCAGGAGGGATGACCTTGTCGAACTTGGCCACGGTGCATCCTCACCCAGGCTTCACTTCCTCGATGACGAGATCCGCCTTTCCCACGTTCTTAATCACGAATTCGTGGGCGTACTCGGCCCGTTCGAAAATCTCCCCGAAGTCGAACCGGCTTTCGCGGATTTCCGCCTTCGGCTTCGGTCCGTCGGCCCTGTCCTGCGCACCACCCGCGCCCGCGTACACGATGGCCGCGGCGACGAGCACGATCACGAGAAACGATTTCTTCATCGTCGCACCTCGAATCCCCATGGGGAACTCCCTGCTACATCGCCCGCGCGACCAGACTCACCTTCACCGAGGGCTCGCGCGGGTCCGAAGTACTGATCATCAATTCTCCCACTTCCCGCTGTGAGACCTGCCTCTTCACCGGCGGAACGAATGTGACATCCACCTTGTACTGCTTGCCCGGTTCCACGGTCTCCAGCTTCGCGGAGAAGTTCTTGTTGTCTATGACGAGGTCCTTGACCTCGAATTGTCCGTCGGTCTTGAGGATCATCACCGTCTTTGTCACCGGTTTGCCCGCCGCATCCTTGGATCCGAACGCGACCACGCCGTAGTTCAACGTGGACGGCGTGACGCTGATCGAACCCTTGGTCAACACGTGGACCTGCAGCACCGTCTCCGGCGCCTTGGTGCTGTTCGAGCGAAGCGTGATGGTGCCGTACGCGGACGAAGGGGGAACATTCGTCTTCTTGTTCACGCGCAACGTGAACTCGCCCCGCTTGGCCCCCGGTTCGAGCTTGTAGGTGATCTTGTCGTCGATATTGGAAGTCACATCCGTGAACTTCAGCTCGGCATCCTTCTCGTTGGACGACAACGTCACGGTCTTCTCGACGGCCTCGTCGTACCGGCCGTGGAGATAGATCGTCCCCTCCGGGGAGATATTGACGAAGGGGATCTCGTTTCCCGCAATCGTCAGCGTCAACTCGGGATGATCGGTATCGTTGGTCCTGACCATGGCCGTCTTGGAGAACTTGCCATGAACGACCTTGCCGTCGAGCACAAGTTCGATCTTCCCTTCCCCACCGGGAGGTATGATCTTGTCGAACTTTGCAACGGTGCACCCGCACCCGGGGCTGACTTCCTCGATGACGAGATCGGCATTGCCACGATTGCGAACGACGAAAGCGTACACGTACTCGTCGCGCTCGAAGACGTCGCCGAAGTCCTGCAGCATGCGCGGAATCTCGATGGACGGCTTTCCACCGGCCGCCGTTTTCTGGGGTGTGCCCGACGCGGGTCCCGCGCCCACGCAGAGGACGAGGGCCCAGGCGAACAGTGCCGCGAATCGAATTCTCATGATATCTCCTGGAAACGTGTTATATGGCAACGGCCTACCTCGATCCGGCCGCGCAGTTCCTTGTCACAAAAGGGGGACACGTTATTATACAGCCCGCTTGCGGGGTGTTCCACGCTGTTTTGCGCCCGGGGCGAGCCCCCTGAGGCCCCCGGGACATTGATCAATCCGTTGTCATGTGCTATCTTACGCACGTTCGCGTCCGGTTGCGCCCTCCTGGGGCAGGATAAAATCGCACCGAACCGGTCCGAATTCGCCATGGCCAACTCGAATCCGAATCCGGGCGCGCACCCCCTCGAGGGGCTTTCACCCGACGAGATCCAACGCTACAGCCGTCACCTCGTCATGCCCGAGGTGGGGGTTGCAGGGCAGCTCAAGCTGAAGGCGGCGAAGGTGCTGCTGATCGGAGCCGGCGGGCTGGGTGCGCCCGCGGGGCTCTACCTCACCGCGGCCGGGACGGGCACGATCGGACTCGTCGACTTCGACGTCGTCGACTCCACGAATCTCCAGCGACAGGTGGCGTTTTCGACCGGAGACGTCGGGCGGTCCAAACTGGAAGCGGCGCACGACCGCCTGCGCGCGTTGAATCCCGGCGTTCATTTCACGCTGCACGCGACCCGCCTCACGAGCGCCAACGCGTTGGACATCATCCGCGGCTATGATATCGTGGTCGACGGCACGGACAACTTTCCGACGCGCTACCTCGTCAATGACGCGTGCGTGCTGCTCGGAAAGCCCTACGTGTACGGGAGCATCCTTCGGTTCGAGGGGCAGGTCACGATGTTCGCGGCGCAGGACGGGCCGTGCTACCGTTGCCTCTATCCGTCGCCACCGCCGCCGGGACGGGTCCCGAGTTGCGCGGAGGGCGGGGTGCTGGGCGTGCTGCCGGGTATCGTGGGCGCCATTCAGGCCAGCGAGGCCATCAAGTGGATCCTCGGCGCCGGCGAATCCCTCGCCGGCAGACTGATCCTGTTCGATGCCCTGGAAACGCGCTTTCGCGAGTTGAAACTACAGAGGGATCCCGGGTGCCGCGTGTGCGGCCCGGAGCGCTCGATCCACAGCCTGATTGACTACGAAGCGTTCTGCGGCATTCGTGGAGAAGAAGTGGAGAACAACGACGTGTCGGTTCCCGCCATAGGTCCAAAGGAATTGAGGCGAGAGGCCGGTAGCTCGCGAGCACCGCAAGTCGGAGCGGC
>CAZPUV010000052.1:0-11652 GCA_964589805.1 uncultured bacterium
CAATGCTGCGGGAAAGCCATCGATCACCGCCACCCAGATGCTCGAATCGATGATACAGAGCCCGCGCCCTACGCGCGCGGAGGCCGCCGACATCGCCAACGCGGTCGTCGACGGTACCGATGCCGTCATGTTGTCGGCCGAGACGGCGTCGGGTAAGTACCCGGTGGAAGCCGTGCGCACGATGGCGGAGGTCGCCAGGGCCAGCGAGACGAGAATCGACTACGCGGGCCGCTTCTCGGCGGTCGCCGCCGAGCCGGGGCGGAGCATCCCGGAAGCGGTGGCACGCGCCGCCTGCTTCACCGCCATCGAGATCGGCGCGAAGGCGATCCTGTGTTGCACGCGATCGGGGCAGACGGCGCTGTTCGTCTCGAACCATCGCTCGCCCACGAAGATCGCCGTGATCAGCCCCCACGAGACGACCCTCAGGAAGACCATGCTCTACTGGAATACGGTGTCGGTGAAGATCGGTTCGTCGGCCGACACGGACTCCATGATAGACGCTGCCAAGCGCGCCGTGGTCGAGTCCGGTATTGCCGCGCGCGGTGAGCGGGTGGTGGTCGTGGCGGGCGTACCCGTGGACGTTCCTGGAACGACGAACATGATCAAAGCCGACGTGTTGTGAGGAAATGGAAAGGAGACCGCCTGTGAAACCGCTTCTGTGCGCCGCGCTGGTGATCTTACTGCTCGGGAACGCGGACAGGTCCGCGGCGTCCGACGGAGACTTCGAAACACTGGCCAACGGATACATCCAGAAACTCGTCGAGTCGAACCCCGAGCTGGCGACCGTGCTGGGCGACCACCGCTTCGACGGCCGCTTGACCGACCGCTCGGCCTCCGCGGCAGCGGCCCAGGCGCAGACCGCGCGCGAGTACCTCGACCGCCTGGCGGCCATCGATCCCGCCGGACTCAACGAGGTCAACGGCATCGATTACGCAATTCTGAAGCTCAATCTCGAGCGTACGGTCTTCGAGGTGGAGGAGCTTCGCGAGCACGAGTGGAATCCGCTCTTCTACAACATGGGCAACGCGGTCTACGCGCTGATCGCGCGCGACTTCGCCCCGCTCGAAGAACGCCTGCGCAACGTGAAGACCCGGCTCGAGGGTGTCCCGGCCGTCCTGGAGGCGGCGAAGGCCAACCTCAAGAACCCGCCCCGCGTGCACACGGAGACGGCGATTCTCCAGAACCAGGGCAACATCGGGCTCGTTCGAGACGAGTTGTCGCAATTCGTCTCGCAGGTGCCGGGCATGGAGGTCGAGCTCGCTCCCGCGCGTGAAGCCGCGGTGCGCGCCCTCGAGGAGTACGGTGTGTGGCTGGAGAAGGACCTGTTGCCGCGGTCGAATGGCGAGGTCCGGATCGGCGACGCGATGTGGAGGAAGAAGCTGCGTTTCTCGCTGGACTCCGATCTCTCCAAGGAAGAGATCTACGCGCGGGCGGTCGCCGACCTCGCGGCGACCCAGAAGAAGATGTACGAAACCGCACTACCATTGTACCGGAAGTTCTTCCCCGGCGTGAAGGACGAGGCGAAGCTCAAGGACATGAAGCACGTGAACAAGGCCGTGCTCGACAAACTGGCTGAGGACCGTCCGAACAACGATACGATCGTTCCGAAGGCCAGGAAGACCCTCGACGACGCCATCGCCTTCGCGCGCGCGAAGAAACTCGTCACGGTTCCGACCGAAACCGTGAAGATCATCGTCATGCCCGAGTTCCAGCGCGGCGTTGCGGTGGCGTACTGCGACTCCCCGGGCCCGCTGGAGCCCGCCGGGGAGACCTTCTACGCCATTTCGCCGACGCCCGCGGACTGGTCGCCGGAGCGCACGGAGTCGTTCTTCAAGGAATACAACGACTACATGCTCATGGATCTCACGGTGCACGAGGCGGTCCCGGGCCACTATCTGCAGGGGGCCCATGCCAACAAGTTCAAGGCACCCACGCTGATCCGATCGATCTTCTACAGCGGCTCGTTCGTGGAGGGATGGGCGGTCTACACGGAGAAGGTCATGGCGGACGCCGGTTTCGGCGGGCCCGAGGTGAGGATGCAGCAGCTCAAGATGAGGTTGCGCGTCATCATCAACGCCATCATCGACCAGAAGATCCACACCGAGGGGATGACAGAAGAACAGGCGATCGCCCTCATGAAGAACGAAGGCTTCCAGGAGGACGGCGAAGCGGCTGGAAAGTGGCGCCGGGCGTGCCTCACTTCTACGCAGCTGTCGACGTACTTCGTGGGCAGCGCGGAAGTGGAGGACCTCCGCCGGGCCTACGAGGCGAAACACGCGAAGGTGGATCTGCAGAAGTTGCATGACACCATGCTCTCGTTCGGAGCCCCGTCGACGAAGTACATCCGCCGCATGATGAAGCTGTAAGCCGCGGGCCCGGGGCCGGCCGGCGCCGGGTGGCGCGGGGCGGCCCCGGGCGCGCAAAATAGCACTTCTACACGTGCTATTCCTCTTCCCTCACCGGTGTTTCGGCCAGCCGACAGGTTTTGCTCTTCACGCTTTCACGGCGGCGTGATAGGGTATGCGGACCGCGCCGTCGCAGCGCGGGGGAGGAATTTATGGCAGAGGGTTCTACTGTTGTCCTGGGCGTTCCGCGCGAGACGTTTGCAGGAGAAACACGCGTCGCGCTTGTGCCCGCCGTTATTTCAAGTCTATCCAAGTCAGGTGTACGCGTCGTCATCGAGAAGGGTGCCGGCGAAGCGTCCGGATATCCCGACGCCGCTTACCGGGAGAAGGGCGCGACCATTGCCTCGCGCGACGAAGTCTTCGCCGCGGAGATCGTGGCGCAGGTGCGCGTGGCGGGTGCGAATCCCGGTGACGGCGATCGGGGGCGGCTGCGTCGCGGGCAGATCGTCATCGGTATGGCGGATCCGCTCAATGAGCCGGAAGCGATCCGTGAGTTTGCTTCGACGGGTGCGACGCTTTTCGCACTCGAGCTCATCCCTCGTATTACCCGCGGGCAGAGCATGGACGTGCTTTCGTCGATGGCAACGCTCGCGGGCTACAAGGCGGTGCTCCTCGCGGCCGATGCGCTCCCGCGCATGTGTCCGATGATGATGACCGCCGCCGGAACCATCACGCCGTCCCGCGCGTTCGTCGTGGGCGCCGGCGTCGCGGGTCTGCAGGCGATCGCGTCGGCCAAGCGCATGGGCGCGGTCGTGCACGCGTACGACGTGCGGCCCGCAGTGAAGGAACAGATCCAGAGTCTGGGTGCGAAGTTCGTCGAGCTTCCGGTTGAAACGGCCGACGCGGAAGACAAGGGCGGCTACGCGCGCGAACTGGGCGAGGATTTCTACCGCCGCCAGCGCGAATTGATGGCCAAGGTGGTCGCCGAGAGCGACATGGTCATCACGACCGCGGCGATCCCGGGCAAGAAAGCGCCCATCCTCATCACCGAGGAAATGCTGAAGGCGATGCACCACGGTTCGGTGATCGTCGACCTGGCTGCGGAGCGCGGCGGCAACGTCGACGTCACCCGTCCAGGCGAGACCGTGGAGGTGCACGGGGTCAAGGTCATCGGCCCGGTGAATCTCGCGGCAACGGTTCCATACCACGCCAGCCAGATGTACGCCCGCAACGTGACCGCGTTCGTTCAGAATTTCGTCAAGAAGGGCGTCATCAATCTTTCCGCCGAAGACGAGATCGTCCGCGACACGATGGTGACGCGCGACGGCGACGTTGTGAATGCTGCGATACGCGAGCGGCTGGGCATGGCCGCCGCCGCCAGCTAGCGGAAAGCCACAGGAGGTCATAGCTTGGATTCTTTCGTCATGATTCTGACGGTGTTCGTACTTGCGATCTTCGTGGGATTCGAAGTGATCCAGAAGGTGCCGCCGACGCTGCATACGCCGCTCATGTCGGGGTCGAACGCGGTTTCCGGCATCACGATCATCGGGGCGATGATCGCTGCGGGCGGAACGGATGAGACGCTCACGTCCGTTCTCGCTTTCGTAGCCGTCGCGTTCGCCACGATCAACGTGGTGGGCGGGTTCCTGGTGACGAACCGTATGCTCAGTATGTTCAAGAAGAAGTAAGGAGCGGGGACGAACGACATGCGCGAAGCACTTATCAATATCTCATATCTGGTTTCCGCGATTCTCTTTATCAGTTGTTTCAAGATGCTCTCCCACCCGCGCACGGCCATCCGCGGGAACTTCATGGGTGCGCTCGGCATGCTGATCGCCGTCGTGGCGACCCTCGCCGACCGTCACGTCGTGAGCTACCAGCTGATCGCCGGCGGCATCGCGGTTGGGGCGGTGGCGGGGGCGGTGATGGCGCTTCGGATCGCCATGACGGCGATGCCGCAGATGGTGGCGCTGCTCAACGGGTTCGGCGGCGGCGCTTCCGTGCTCGTGGCGGGCGCCGCGCTCATCGAGGCGAACACGGCGGGGACGGTCGACTCCCTGCAGATGACCGTGGCGACGGTCGCGTCGGGACTCATCGGCGGGGTGACCTTCTGGGGGAGTCTCGTAGCCTTCGCCAAGCTGCAGGAGTTCGTGATCAAGGGCAACCCGATCCGGATTCCGATGCAGAACCCGTTCAACGCGGTGCTGGGGCTCGTCTGCATCTTCCTGGGAGTGCTCGTGGTCCGCGACCCGACGAACATGCTGCCGTACTGGCTGCTGGTCGGCGTGGCCTCGCTCATGGGGTTCACGCTCACGCTTCCGATCGGTGGCGCCGACATGCCCGTCGTTATCGCGCTGCTCAATTCTTATTCGGGACTGGCCGCGGCTGCGACCGGCTTCGTCCTCTCGAACAACGCGCTCATCATCTCCGGCTCGCTGGTGGGCGCGTCCGGGCTCATCCTCACCGAGATCATGTGCCGCGCCATGAACCGCTCGCTGGGCAATGTGCTGTTCGGGCAATTCGTGGCCGTGGATGCGCCCTCGGGCGAAGAGGTCTACGCCGGCAGGATCAAGGCGACCTCGGCCGATGAGATCGCGATGCTGTTCGACAACGCGCAGCGCGTCGTGATCGTCCCGGGCTACGGTCTGGCGGTTTCGCAGGCCCAGCACGCGGTGCGCGACCTGGCCAACCTGCTCGAGGGCCGGGGAATCCAGGTCGAGTACGCCATCCACCCGGTGGCGGGGCGCATGCCCGGGCACATGAACGTGCTCCTGGCGGAGGCCAACGTCGACTACGACAAACTCGTGGAGATGGACGCCATCAACCCGACCATGGAGACAGTGGACGTCTGCATCGTGATCGGGGCGAACGACGTGGTGAACCCCGTTGCGCGCGATCCCAAGAGCATCATCGCCGGAATGCCGATCATCGACGTCGACAAGGCCCGCACCGTGGTCGTCGTGAAGCGGAGTCTGAGCCCCGGATTCGCCGGCATTCCGAATCCGCTGTTCGCGGCCGACAACGCACTGATGTTCTTCGCGGACGGGAAGAAGGCGGTCAACGACATGATCGCCGCGGTCAAGGAGGCGGCGTAGAGGGCCGCCGGCCGGGCGGCGACGCCGACTGTCGCGGCGCGCCGCCGGAATCCGATGAAGAAGATCAACGTGTGCAAGGCGAGCGAGATCCCCGCCGGGAGCATGCAATCGTTCGATGTGTGCGGGGAATCGGTTCTCATCGCCAACGTCGCGGGCCGCTTCTACGCTATCGGCAACATCTGCACGCACATCCACGCCGAGCTCTCGGAGGGCCATCTGGACGAGAACGAGTGCACGGTGGAGTGTGCGCTCCACAATGCGGTCTTCTCGCTCGAGTCGGGTGACGCGCTGGAGTCTCCGGCGGAAGAGCCGGTTCCAACGTACGCGGTTGTCGTGGAAGGCAACGACCTCTGCATCGAGCTTCCCTCTAAGTAGGGTTCCTGGAGTCAAATGAAGGTCGGCATCATCGGTCTTCCGCAGACCGGTAAGAAGACGTTGTTCTCCCTCCTGGTGGGCCCGTCCGCGCTCGCCGGTCACGCGGACGCGCGCCAGCCGGCCCGGGGCGTGGCGGAGGTCCGCGATCCCCGCTTCGACAGGCTGGTGGATCTCTACCGGCCGAAGCGGCAGGTTCGCGCCCGGCTCGAGGTCGTGCTGTTGCCGGCCATCGAGGAGAAGACACTGTCGGAGGGTGAGGCGCTGAAGGACCTGTCCGAGATCGACGCCTACTGCCATGTGGTACGCGCCTTCGAGGACGACTCGATCTACCATCTCTGGGGAACGCCCGACCCGGCGAGAGAGGTCGAGTTCATGCACAGCGAGATGGTGCTGCACGACCTGCTCTTCGTAGAGAAGCGACTGGAGCGGATCGAGAAGAACCTCAAGAAAGCAAAGGACGACCGCGCGGAGGCGGAGCGTCGGCTGCTGACCCGCTTCCGCGAGGTCCTGGAGCGGGAAGAACCGCTGCGCCGTCTCGACGTTGCCGCCGATGACACGATCCTCATCAAGAGCTACCCGTTCTTCTCACGGCGCGCGCTCATTCTGGCGCTCAACGTCGCAGACGACTCGGTCGGCGCGACGGCGCTTCGCGACAGGATCTCCGCGGCGTCGGCGAAGCTGGGCGGATCGATCGTTCAGATCGCCATGCGTGCGGAGTCGGAGATCGCGCAGCTCGACTCCGCCGAGGAACGCAGCGCCTTCATGGCGGATCTCGGCATTGCGGAACCCGCGCTGCACGTGCTGACGTCACGCTGCATCGAGGCGCTCGGATTGCAGTCGTTCTTCACGGTCGGGGATGACGAGGTGCGGCAGTGGTTCGTGCGTCGCGGGGCATCCGCCCCGGAGGCCGCGGGTGTGATTCACAGCGACCTGCAGCGCGGCTTCATCCGCGCCGAGGTGATGAAGTACACGGAACTCGTGGACGCGGGCAGTGAAGACCGGCTGAAGGCGGCGGGCAGGTACTACCTCAAGGGCAGGGACTACACGGTCGAAGACGGCGACATCCTCGCCATCCGTTTCAACGTATGACCATGGCTACCGTCAGACTGAAACCAAACCGCGAGAAGTCGCTCCGACATCGCCACCCCTGGGTGTTTTCGGGCGCGATCGAATCGGTGACCGGCGCGCCCGGGCCGGGAGCGATCGTCGACGTGGTCGACGCGCACGGCGGGTTTCTCGCCCGGGGGTATTACAACGAGCACTCGCGCATCCGCGTGCGCGCGCTGGCGTGGGAGGAGAGAACCGTCGATGACGCGTTCTGGCACGAACGTGTGAGGGCCGCCATCGACCGCCGGGCCGGGCTCGCGAAGAGTCCCGACACGACCGCGTACCGGCTGGTCCATGCCGAGGCCGACATGATCCCCGGGTTGGTGGTGGATCGTTACGGCGACGTGGTCGTTGTGCAGTTTCTCACGGCGGGCGTCGAACGGGCTCGTGACTCGATCCTCTCCGCCATCGAGGCGTGCACGGACGCGCGCGGCGTGTTCGATCGCAGCGACACGTCCTCGCGCGCGCGGGAAGGGCTGGCCGCGTCCGTGGGCTGGGTGCGCGGTGGTCCGATTGAAGCGATCGACATGATCGAACACGGCCTTCGTTTCAGCGTGAACGTGGCGACCGGGCAGAAGACCGGTTTCTACCTGGATCAGCGCGTGAACCGCGCCCTGGTTGCGCCGTTCGCGCGAGGGCGAGCCGTCCTGGACGCGTTCTGCCATACGGGGGGATTCGGAATCCACGCGCTGCGGGCGGGAGCCGCGTCGGTGACCTTCGTGGACTCGTCGGCGCCGGCGTTGCACGGGTTGCGGCTCAATCTGGAGGCGAACGGTCTCGACGCCGCATCGTGCGAGATCGTGCAGACCGACGTCTTTGATGCACTGCGCAACCTGCGGGATGCCGGAAGGCGCTTCGACCTGGTGGTGCTGGACCCGCCCAAGTTCGCGATGAGCCGGCACCAGCTCGACAAGGCGCTGCGCGCGTACAAGGACATCAACCTGCTCGCCATGGAACTGCTGTCACCGGGGGCGAATCTGGCCACATTCTCGTGTTCGCAGGCGGTGGATCTCGCTTCCTTCACGATGGCGGTGTCGTGGGCTGGTGTCGACTCCCGTCGTGACGTGCAGATCCTGTGCCGGCTGGGGCAGAGCGAGGATCACCCCGTGCTGGCGTCGTTCCCCGAATCCGAGTATCTCAAAGGCCTTCTCTGCCGCGTGGTCTGACCCGCGCGCCTCACGCTTCCACCAGATAGTCGCCCAGGTTCTTCCGCGTGATGTCGGGAACCCGGCAGTCTTCCGCGGGCAGGCCGACCGGCACCAGCAGGTAGGCGCGTTCGTTGGCCGGGCGCTCGAGGATCTCACCGAGGAACTTCATGGGGCTCGGCGTGTGGGTCAGTGTCGCGAACCCGGCGTGGTGGAGTGCTGCAATGAGGAAGCCCGCGGCGATGCCCACCGATTCGTTCACGTAGTAGTGTTGATCATCCGGAGTCGCGCCATGACGCTGTGCGAACACGACGATGAGCGCGGGCGCCGTCTCCAGGAACGGCTTGTTCTCGTCGGTTCCCAGGTGCTCCAGATCCGCCAGCCACCGCTCGGACGCGCGTCCGCCGTAGTGCGCACGCTCCTCCTTCTCCGCGGCTTCACGGATGCGTTTCTTGGTCTCGGCACTGGTGACGAGCACGAAGGTCCACGGCTGCTTGTTGGCTCCGGACGGCGCCTGCCCCGCCGCTTCGATGCAGTCCAGCAGGGCCTGCCGGGGAACCGGCTCCGCGGAAAAATGGCGCACCGAACGGCGCCTGCGCACGTCCTCGAGGAACTCCCGCGCACGCGCCTGCATCTCGTCGCGGGGGCGTCGTTGGAAATCCAGGGCAATGGTCTTGAACTTCGGGGAGTCGCCGGAGGGAGGATGGTTCATGATCGCGTCATTGTAATGCGCGCGCGCCCCGGCTCGCAAGCGCTCGTGAATAATATAACTATCCAATAAACAGTTGGCGTTCGCGCGGCCGCCTGATAACCTTGAGAGAGTCGAAAGGGGACTCAATGATCACGGTTCGAGACATCCTTGACCGAAAGGGACGGGACGTATACTCCGTCTCTCCGGAGGACTCCGTCTACACGGCGCTGGAGAAGATGTCGGAGCGTCGCATCGGCGCCCTCATGGTCGTCGAGCGCGACAAGCTGGTGGGGGTGGTTTCCGAGCGGGACTATGCCCGCAAGGTCGTGCTGGCCGGAAAGTTGTCCCGGGAAACCGCAGTCCGGGACATCATGACGTCGAAGGTCTACTACGTTGCCGCCACCCACCGCATCGACGAGTGCATGGCGCTCATGACGGACAAGGGCATACGCCATCTTCCGGTCATGGATGGCGACCGCCTGGACGGCGTGGTCTCCATCGGCGACGTGGTCAAGGCCGTCATCTCCCACCAGGAGTTCATCATCGAGCAACTGGAACACTTCATTACGGGCCGCTGACCCCCCCCCCGCGATAACGGTTGCACGCCGGCGGTTGCTGCGATTAGGCTCGAAGCAACCCGACGCAAGGAGTGCTTCCGTGAACACTAACCGGATCCTGATCGTGGGTGCGATCATTTCGATTGCGCTCTCGCTGCCTTTCTACGGCTACCACTGGAATCTGTTCATGCACATACTCGGTTCCATTCTCTTCACCGGCAACATCATCGTGACCACCGTGTGGGCCAGTCTGTCCCGCCGCGCCCGCAATCTGGAAGCGCTGCGGCTGGGGGTGCGCGGCATCATCGTGAGCGACAAGGTGTTTACCATGCCGGGGGTGCTGCTGCTCCTTCTCAACGGCGGAATCCTGGGCACGCCGTTCTTCAAGCAGCAGGCCATGTGGTTGTTCATCTCGATCGCCCTGTTCGTCGTTTCGGGCATCGTCTGGGGTGCGGCGTTGATCCCCGTGCAGAAGAGGTTGTCGGCCCTGATGAAGGCGACACCCCACGGTGCGGCGATTCCTGCGGAAGCCGACGTTCTGCTCTCGCGGTGGTTCCGGTGGGGTGGAGTGGCGGGGCTCCTGCCGCTCGTCACGCTCGTGCTCATGGTGGTGAAGCCGAGTATCGGCTGACACCGCCATGGAAATGGACCGCCGCGCACTCGCGCGCCTGATCGATCACACCTGCCTGGCTCCCGACTCGGTCGCGGCGCGCATCGACGCCGCATGCGACGAGGCAGTGGAACATGGCATGCGCATCTGTGTCGCCCCGGTCTGGGTTCCGCGCGCCGTCGCGCGCGTGCGAGGGCGTGTCGAGGTCGTTTCCGTGGTGGACTTCCCGCACGGAACCTCGACCCCGGAAACAAAGCGGGCCGCGGCGCGCGAGATCATGCGGTCCGGGGCAACCGAAGCCGACATGGTCATCCACGTGGGCGCGCTCAAGAGCGGTGACGATGACGCGGTGCTGGGGGACATCCGTGGCGTGGCCGAGGTGGTCCACGAGCGGACGGGCGGGATACTCAAGGTCATTCTCGAAACCGCGTTGCTGTCGCCCGGGGACATCGTGCGGGCCTGCGAACTCGCAGTCCGGGCGGGCGCCGACTTCGTGAAGACGTCCACCGGCTTCACCGGCGCGGGCGCTACGGTGGAGGCCGTCCGGCTCATGCGCGCGAACGTTCCGGACCGGGTGGGCGTCAAGGCATCGGGAGGGATTCGCGACTACGGTGCGGCGATGGCGATGATCGCCGCGGGCGCGACACGAATCGGAGCGAGCGCGTCGCTCGACATTCTGCGCGGCGCGCCCGACAGGACGAACAGGAGGACGATGTAGATGAGAACGCTTTGCACCGTACTCGTGCTCGTGGCGTTGCTCGGTCCCGGCGGCGCGGTGGCGACGGCGGGCGCGCCCTCGGGCGATGCGGCGGTCGCGGCGGTCGAGAGACTCGAACCCGAGCGCCGGCGGGCCATGGTCGACTTCGACGCCCACCGGCTGGCGCGAATACTGGCCGACGACGTCACCTACGTGCACTCCACGGGCCTCGTGCAGTCGCGGGATGACCTGATGGGCATGCTGGCCAAGGGCGACATCCGCTACGTCTCCTTCCAGATCGAGAGCGTGGCGTACCGTGCGTACGGGTCGACCGTCGTGGGCACGGGGGTGCAGACCATCGAGTTGACGAACTCCGGCAAGCCGTTTACATCGCGGAGCCGGTACACGGTCGTGTACGCGGTGGTCCGCGGCGAACACCGGCTCGTGTCCTACCAGGCCACGACCATGCCGGAAATCGTCATGCAGGAGAAGAAGGGCGACCGCAAGGCGCCTTGATTCGGGCCGGTGCACGGGGTACCTTAGGACAAGATGCGGTCCCGGCGGGCCGCGATACGGGAACGTGAAAGAAAGCGAGATCTCATGGTCCAGACCCCGTCCACGATGCTGCCGCTGGGCACCCGCGCCCCCGACTTCACCCTCACCGAGCCGGCGACCGGCCGCACCCGGTCGCTCGCGGACTTCAAGTCGCCGACGCTGGTGGTGATGTTCATCTGCAATCATTGCCCGTTCGTGATCCACGTGCGCGACGAGTTCACGCGACTCGAGCGGGACTACGCGGCGCGCGGAGTCGATTTCGTCGCCATCAATTCGAACAACGTCGAAGCCTACCCGCAGGATGGCCCCGACAAGATGGCCGAACTCGTGCGCGAGATGGGGTGGAGATTCCCGTTCCTGCTCGACGACACACAGGATGTGGCCAGGGCGTATCGCGCGGCGTGCACGCCGGACTTCTACGTGTTCGACGCCGGGCGACGCCTGTGTTACCGCGGGCAGCTGGACGACAGCCGCC
>CAZPUV010000053.1:0-11622 GCA_964589805.1 uncultured bacterium
GACCCGATTCTGCGCGACCGGATAGGCTACATCACACGACCGCGCCGGCGCCTGCATCCGTCCTGGTATCGCGACATAGACGCCGTACTCCTGTCACACATGCATCTGGACCACTTCGACCTGCCGTCGTTGCGGCGTGTCGGACGGGATGCGCGCCTGATCGTCCCGGAGGGAAGCGGACGGCTGCTGCAACGTGATGGTTTTTCGAATGTTGAGGAGATGCGTCCCGGCGACTGGACCGCCGTGGGCTCGGTTGCGATCAACGCCACCCGGGCGACCCACGACGGAGGGCGGCATCCGTTCGGGCCCGTGGGGGAAGCCGTGGGTTACCTGGTGCACGGCGAGGCCTCGGTCTACTTCGCGGGCGACACCGACCTGTTTCCGGAGATGTCCGAGATCCATCGGGAGCTCGATATCGCACTCCTCCCCGTGTGGGGCTGGGGTCCGACTCTCGGCGAGGGCCACATGACCCCCCGCCGGGCGGCAGAGTCGCTCACCATGTTGCGCCCCCGGGCCGCCATCCCCATCCACTGGGGCAGTTTCGCCCCTTTCGGCATGCGCTGGTTTCGTCCCCGGTTTCTCTCGAGCCCCCCGTTCGACTTCGCCGACCACGCGAGTGAACTCGCACCCGACGTCCGCGTCCACGTCGTGCGGCCCGGGAACCTGTTCCGTTTCGTCAACTGATCGTCAATAATCGACCCGATGCCGTCGTCGGGTCGCTCACTCTATGCGGTGGTTCGCCGGGTGGTCATCCTGTGGGCCACCGAGGTGCTCGCTCTCTGGGCGCTGGCCCGGGTGCTCCCCGGTCTGAGCCTGGAAGGCTGGGGCGCGGCCGTCCTGGGTGTGGCCGCGATCGCGCTTCTCAATGCGCTCGTCCGCCCGCTCCTTCTGTTCCTGACCCTCCCGTTCACCGTGGTCTCGTTCGGCCTGCTGACCCTCGTGCTGAACGGCGTCGTCCTGTGGCTCGCCACCCTGGCGGTTCCAGGCCTGCATCTGTCCGGATTCGGCAGCGGCGTGGTGGCGGCACTCGGTCTTTCGCTGACGAACACGCTGGGTGCGTTCGTGTTCGCGTTCAACGAGGAGGAGTCCGTCTACCGGAATCTGATCCGGCGGATTGCCGGACGTTCCCGGCCACCGCACGCCGCGACAACGCCGGGTCTCGTGCTGATAGAGCTGGACGGCGTCTCGGCCACCCTCCTGGAGCGCGCGGTACGGGAACGACACGTGACCACGCTCGCGCGCTGGATTCGCACCGGCTCACACCGGCTCGCGCGCTGGGACTGCGGCGTGCCCTCGCAGACATCGTCCAGCCAGGCGGGCATACTCTTTGGCAGCAACTTCGACATCCCGGGCTTCCGCTGGTTCGAGAAGGCAACCGGGGAGATGATGGTTTCCAACGACCCGGGCGACGCAATGCGCATCGAGCAGCGGGTCTCGCGCGGGGCCGGTCTTCTGCACGTCAACGGCATCAGCATATGCAACATGTTCACCGGCGATGCGGAGAAGAGCATCGCCACTCTCAGCGCGTTTTCCTCGCCGGCGAAGCAGGTACGGCGCGCTTCGCCGCTCTACTTCTCGTTCTACCTGAATCCCTACAATTTCACACGCGCGCTGGTCCTGATGGCACGCGAGTTCGTCGTGGAATGGTGGGAGAGCACCCGGCAGCGAACGCGGAGGATCCAGCCCCGCGTGTCACGGGGCGGGAGCTTCCCGCTGCTCCGGGCCATGTCGACCGTCGCGCAACGCGAGCTCGGCACGTATACGCTGATGCACGAGATGTTCGCCAGCGTCTCGATCGCTTACATCACGTACGTCGGCTATGACGTCGTGGCGCACCACGCGGGACCCGAAGAGAACGACGCACTCCGGATTCTCCGCGACCTCGATCGCCGGATCGCCATGCTCGAGCGTGCGGCCTTGGACGCTCCGCGCCCCTATCGATTCGTGATCCTGTCCGATCACGGCCAGACCCGGAGCATTCCTTTCCGTCATCGCTACGGATCTTCACTCGACCATGTGGTTCGCGAATTGCTGCTCGAGAAACAGACGGTCATGTCCCCGTCCGTCAAGACCGAGGGTTGGGGGCATTTGAACGCACTGCTCACCGAAGCCATCCGGAATGAACGGCTCAGCGGGCGCGCCGCGCGGCGGCTCCTGCGTCGCAAGACGCGGGCGGAGATCGTGGAACTGGGAAGGGACCGCCGCGCGGAGCAGGGTGAAGTGGTTGTCTGTGCGTCCGGCAACCTGGCGCACATCTACTTCCGCGACCCGCCCCGCCGCATCACGCTCGAGGACATCGTGTCCGACTACGCGGGGCTCATCGAAGGTCTCGTGAGTCACGACGGAATCGGTTTCGTCATGGTGCGTTCATCCAGTCATGGCGCCGTTGTCCTGGGACGGGACGGCATCCGGTATCTGCGGGAAGACCGGGTGGAAGGAACCGATCCGCTGGCCGATTACGGAACGTACGCTTCCCTGCAGCTTTCGCGTCTCGAGGAGTTTCCCCACTGCGGAGACATCGTTCTCAACGGGCGTTACGACCCGGAAAGCGGCACTGTCGTCACCTTCGAGGAGATGGTGGGCGCGCACGGAGGTCTCGGCGGAGCACAGACCGACGCGTTCGTTCTCCACCCCTCGAACTGGCACATGCCGCCCGACACCATCACCAATGCCGAGGAGCTGTTTCAAGTTTTCACGCGCTGGCGAGACGCGTTGCTCGACGGACGGGACCCGTCCGCCGAGCGCGTGGACAGGCCGCAACACGATGGCCTATAGTGGACCACGATGACAACTCCCGGGAAATCACCGCGCCAGGACGAACTTGCCGTGCTGCGGCAGGAACTCGAGAAGCTTCGCGCCCTCATCACCAGTTACCAGAAGAAGGAAGCCGCCGCGAGTGACACGGAGCTTCGACTCCGCGCAGTGGTCGACAGCGCTCCCATCGTGCTCTTCACCACCGACGCACAGGGGCGCTTCACGCTGTCCGAGGGAAGGGGGCTCGAGCCGCTCGGACTCACGCCTGGCCAGGTGGTCGGGCTTTCCGCTTTCGAGTTGTACAAGGACACACCCCAGATAACGGAGAACATCCGGCGGTGCATGAACGGCGAGACGGTGAGGGACGTCGTGACCGTCGGCGAACTGGTCTACGAGACGCTGTACTCACCGCGGCTCGACCGGGCCGGGAACGTGGTGGGCGTTGACGGCCTCGGCTGGGACGTCACCGCGCGATTCCGTGCCGAGGAATCGGCCCGCAACTTCGAGATGCAGCTCCTGCAGGCGCAGAAGATCGAAACCATCGGCACGCTGGCCGGCGGAATTGCACACGATTTCAACAACATCCTCTCGCCCATCCTCGGCTACACCGAGATCGCGATGGATCTCCTCGACGCCGACCATCCCGCACGGGCGGACCTCGAGCAGGTTCTCAACGCCGCCGGTCGCGCCCGTGATCTCGTGAAGCAGATCCTCATCTTCGCACGCGGGGGTGACCAGAAGAAGCAACCGATACAGTTGCACCTCGTCGTGCAGGAAACGCTCAGGCTCATCCGCTCGACTATGCCCACGACCATCGAGATATCGCAACGCATCGACACCCGTAATGACATCGTGACGGCCGATCCGGCCCAGATGCACCAGGTCATCATGAACCTGTGTACGAATGCGGCCCACGCGATGCGCGACAGCGGCGGAGTGCTTCGCGTCGAACTCGAGCCCCGCCTCATCAGAGTAGAAGACGCAATCCCCGGGGTTGCGCCCGGCCAATACGTCGTGCTGACGGTCGAGGATCACGGCGTTGGGATGTCGAAGGCAACCGTCGCGCGCGCGTTCGAGCCGTTCTTCACGACGAAACCTTCCGGCGAGGGAACGGGGCTGGGGCTCTCGGTGGTGCACGGCATCGTCCAGAGCCACGGCGGCTCCATCACCGTGGACAGCGAACCGGGCACCGGCTCGGTGTTCCGCGTGTTCCTTCCTGCCGCGGACCGCGCCGCGATCCAGCCCGACGCCACGCGCGGCGCACCGTCCGGCGGACGTGGCGAGCACATCCTGGTCGTCGACGACGAGGTCGAGATCACGCACCTGCTGGAGCGCCTCCTGGGGTCACGGGGATACCGGGTCACCGTGTGTACGTCCGGGGAGAGTGCGCTCCAGATGTTCAGAGATGCGCCCGCCGACTTCGACGCCGTCATTACCGACTACACCATGCCACGCACCACAGGCCTGGCGATCGCCCGCGCGATCAACAGGATCCGCCCGGGTGTCCCCGTCATCATTGCTACGGGCTACGGCGAGAAAGCAACGAATGAAACGCTGTCGAGCGAGGTGTCCGGTTTCGTGTCCAAACCCTTCGACACCGCAGCACTCACCGCAATGCTCCGCCGGGTGCTCGACGAAGCGGCGGGTTCAGCGTCTTAGCGCGGCAACGACTTCCTCGTTCGACGGGAATCGCCCGGTCTCCTTCTTCGAGAAGATCATCGCGTCGCCGCGACGGATTTCGAAGGCCCCGCCTTTCGACTTGATCAACTCCACCTTCACTCCGGGGAAGGCCTTTTCCAGGGCGGCTTTCAAACTGAGAGCCTGGGGGGTGTAGTCTCAGGGAATGCAGTATTCGATCGAAACGCGCATGCACGCTCCTTGCCAATGGGTGTGCCGTGAGAATACGCCAGGCCGCCCGCCGCGTCAAACCGCGGGACCGTTGCGCGCGAAGGACGATTCGTGTAGTATGTCTCGCTCGAACAAGCGCTTGCGCCGTCGCTCGTTGCGGCGGCCCGCCGGGGAAAAGCTATGCAGATCCTCATCATTGGCGCAGGGGACATCGGGTTCAATCTGAGCCGTCGTCTCGCGCGCGAAAAAGCGGACATCGCCATCGTCGAGAACAACGCCGCCAAGGTTGCGCGTGCGCGCGAACAGATGGACGCGCTGGTCGTGGAGGGTCACGGCGCCAGCATCCAGACGCTGCGCAAGGCGGGCGTCGAAACCGCCGACCTGGTCGCGGCATTGACGGACAACGACGAGGTCAACATACTCGCCTGCCAGATCGCGAAGAAGGTGGGCGTCAAGACTACGATCGCCCGCGTCCGCAATCCTGAATACGCCTTCCCCGACTACGCACTCTCGGCCCGCGAGCTCGGGGTGGACCATTTCATTCACCCCGAGAAGGAAACCGCGGACACGATCGTCCGGCTCATCCGCCAGGCGAGCGCCACCGACGTCATCGAGTTCGAGAATGGCAAGATCCAGCTGGTGGGCGTGCGCCTGGAGGCGGATTCACCGCTGCTGCGGACATCCCTCTCGCGCCTGGTCGAGCGTTTCGGCAACCCGCCCATGCGCATCGTGGCCATCCACCGCAATCAGAGCACGATGATCCCGCGCGGAGACGACGAGATGATCCCGGGCGATCAGGTCTTCGGAATCTGCGACCCCGCCTACGTTCCCGAGTTCATCAGCCAGACCGGGAAGAAGAACATCCGTGTGGAAAACGTGATGATCCTGGGCGGCGGGTTGATCGGGCAGTTCGTCGCGCGCGAATTGAGCGGCTCCATGAACGTGAAGCTGGTGGAAAGCAACACCGAGAAGACCCGGGAAATCGCCGAGATGCTCCCCGATACGCTCGTCATTCAGGGCGACGGCACCGATATCGACTTGATGGCCGTCGAGGGATTGATGGACATGGACGCGTTCGTCGCCGCCACCGGAGACGACGAAACCAACATCATATCCACGCTGCTCGCACGGCACCTGCGCGTGCCGCGCACGGTTGCGCTGGTGAACAAACTCGTCTATCTCCCGATCACGCCTACGATCGGCATGGACGCGGTCGTGAGCAAGCAGCTCCTGACCGTGAACGCGGTGCACCATTATATCCAGAAACAGGAAGTCGCCGCGATCGCCAGCGTCCCGGGCATCGACGCACAGATCATCGAGTACATCGTCCAGGCGACCGACAAGATCACCCGGAAGCCCATCAAGGACTGCCATTTTCCGCGTAACGCCATCATCGGCGCCATCATGCACGAGGATCGTCTCGTGATTCCGCGCGGGGATACGCGGGTGCAGGCGGGGGACCGGGTCGTCGTCTTCGCGCTGCCCGGAGCGCTCGACGCCCTCGACAAGCTCTTCATCAAGTAGGCGGGTCCATGCGGCTCTCCAGGATCCTGCACATACTCGGCGCCCTGCTCATGTTCCTGGGGCTTACCATGCTGGCGCCGCTCGCGTTCTCGTTCTACTACCGTTCCGGCGATCACATGGCGTTCATCTACTCGGCCGTGGGCGCCTTCGTGACGGGGTTTCTGCTCCGCCGGTTGACCCGTTTCGACGGAGACCTCCGGCACCGCGAGGCCTTCGTGATCGTGTCGATGACGTGGGCCTCGTTCGCGTGCTTCGGAGCGGTCCCGTACATGGTCTCGGGTGCCATTCCGTCGTTTACGAACGCGTTCTTCGAGACGGCATCGGGTTTCACGACCACCGGGGCATCGATACTCACGAACATCGAGGCGCTGCCGAAGGGCGTGCTGTTCTGGCGGGCGCTGACGCACTGGATCGGAGGCATGGGCATCATCGTGATGTCGCTGGCCGTGTTGCCTTTCCTCGGCGTCGGCGGGATGCAGCTCTATAAGGCCGAGCTCGCGTCCGCCGCGGACCGGTTGACCCCGCGCGTGACACAGACCGCGAAAATACTCTGGGGTGTGTATGCGGGACTGACCGGCATCGAAACCGTACTGCTGATGCTGGGGGGCATGAGTTTCTTCGACGCGCTCTGCCACACGTTCGCAACCCTGGCGACCGGGGGGTTTTCGACCCGCAACGCCAGCGTGGGGGCGTTCGACAGCGCGTACATCCATTACGTCATCGCAATATTCGCCCTCGCGTCGGGAGTCAACTTCTCGCTCCATTTCCGCTTCGTACGCGGCGACCTGAAGGCGTACTTCCGAAACGTCGAATGGCGCTCCTACATGCTGATCGCCGGGCTGGCGGTCGTTGCGGTCTTCGCGTCCGTCGTTTCCCGTTACGACACCGTTGAACGGGCGTTCCGGGATTCCTTCTTCCAGGTCGTCAATATCATGACGACCACGGGTTTCGTGACGGCGGACTACGAAAAATGGCCATACCTGTGCCAGTTCGTGCTCTTTACGCTGATGCTGGTCGGAGCGATGGGAGGTTCGACCGGTGGCGGCATGAAGGTGATCCGTGTCCACGTGCTTTTCAAGTTCGTCGTGCGCGAGATGACGCGCCTGCTCCACCCGCACGCCGTGGTCCCCGTCCGCCTCGGGCGGGAGTCGATGGAGCGGGATCTCGTCGCCAACTTCCTGGGCTTCGCGATCCTCTACGTGGCGACGTTCACGATTGGCACCTACTTCATGACGGCGCTCGGATACGACATCGTGACCTCGGTCGGAGCCACGGCGGCCTGCCTCGGCAACGTCGGCCCCGGCCTGGGGGACGTGGGTCCGACGGACAATTACAACCACCTGCCGCACGCCGCCAAGTGGCTCATGTCGTCGCTCATGCTGATGGGCCGGATCGAAATCTACACGCTCGTGATTCTGTTCTTCCCGTCGTTCTGGAAGAAGTGACAGTCGGCCCGGCTTCATCTACTCTGCTCCCATGACGTCGTCTCAACGTCCACACACCCTCCTGCTCGCCACGGTGTCCCTGGCGGCGGTCCTGCTCGGGGCCGAGATCGCGCTCCGGGTGTTCGCGCCGTTTCCAGATCCGTACGGAGGCCTCGACCGCCTCAAGGTCAACCAGTACATCCGGTTCGAATACCCGAGGCACTACGCCGCGGTCACGGAGGCCGAGAACGGGCTGCCGGGCGTTTCGGGACGAAACCACTTCACGACCAACAACATGGGACTGCGCGGCGGCGACCTGGTGCAGCCGAAGCCCGGGGACGAGTACCGTGTCTTCCTGGTCGGGGGAAGCACGTTCGAGTGCTTCTACCTGGACGACCGCGACGAGATCGGGCGTGTGCTGGAGGACGCGCTGCCCCCGATGCCCGGCGGACGCCGCGCGAAGGTTTACAATGCGGGGTTGTCGGGCGCGGCGAGCGACGATCACGTGGCCCTGATCAGCCAGCGCCTGGTGCACCTGGAGCCCGATCTCATCGTCGTCCAGGCCGGTATCAACGATCTCACGCGCTCCATTTTCGGTTTCGACTACCTGCACTTCGTCGATCCGAGCCTGGCGGCGGGACGTCCGTGGTACAAACGCCTGGCGATGCATTCCCAACTCGTCCGGCGCCTGCACCGATTGAAAACCCGCATGACGCCGGATGCGCGAACACTCCAGGAGTCGCGCCCCCTCGTCACCAACTACGCCGGACAGATCGGCCTGCAGCGGACCGGGCTGCCCGCAACCTCACCGCCACGTACAGACGAGCACAGTTACGCGGCCAATCTCCGCTCGATTGCGGGAGTCGCCCGCGTCCACGGCTTCGGCCTCGCGTTCGTGACCCAGCAGACCACATGGAACAGTCCCGTGGATCCAGGCGCGCGCGACTGGTCATGGATGCGGTACCGGGACGGCGTCACCTACGGTGAGCGGGAGATGGACGCGGCGATGGAACGCCTGAACGACACCATGCGCGCCGTTGGGGCGGAGAACGGTGTTCCCGTGTTCGACCTCGCGGCGTGGCTGCCGAAGTCGCTCGACTACTTCTACGACGACTGCCACTTCAACACCGCCGGCGCTGCGGAAGCCGGGAAGCGCCTCGCGGGCTTCATCGCCGGCGAACGTGTGACCGGTGAAATGCCCCCCGAAACGCGACCTCCGGCCCGTTAATAGACGCGCCCTCAAGCGGTTAGTTTGAGCGGCTCAAGCACCGCCCGCGGCCAGATCCACGAACCGTAAAGACTGGCAATTAGTTAGGCCATCTTCCCAACGCCGGGCTGTGGAAAACAGCCCCCGCACGCCGCGCCCCAAACCTGCAACGCATTATGGTATATGTGGTTACGCGAGAAGCCCGCGGGGAGGACTTATGCACACCGGCGCCTCCTGCTGTGGAAAACCGGCCGCCGCCCGAAAAACGAAACGCCCCCGGGGGAAGACCCGGGGGCGTCTCGGAGTTCATGCCCGAGCAGAGAGGAATCAGCGGATGACGGCCGGCTCCGGCTTCTTCTCATCCTTGCGGTTCCAGTCCTTCTCGTTCTCCTTGTGGGCCGGAGTATTCGCCGAGCCCATCTTGCAGTTGCCCTCGAAGAACACGCCCTCGTCGATCACCAGGCGACCGGTCTGAATGTCGCCCTCGACATGGGAACCACTCTGCAGCTCAATCTTGTTGGAGGCCACGATGTTCCCGACCAGTTTGCCACCGATGACGGCGTTCTTGACCTTCACCTCCGCCTTCACCACGCCCGACTTGCCGATGATCAGAGTCTCGGGGCAGGAGATCGATCCCTCGAAATGACCGTCGATTCGCATGGTACCCTGAATCTCAATGTCACCCTTGATCTTGCAGCCCTGGCCCAGCATCGAATTCATCGTGGCCTGGCCGGTCGCAATTCCCTCATCCTTACCAAACATGACTTTCGCCTCCTCGTTCGATTGAGCTGCCTTGAAGCCAGACTTCAACATAGGATTCGGACCCTTCTTCCTTTGATGCGAGTGATCGGCCGCTAGTTCAGCAGGTACTTCCGCGGATCGACCGGCACACCGTTCTCGCGCACTTCAAAATGAAGATGCGGGGCCGTACTCTTGCCGGTACTCCCCACAAAGGCGATCGTCTTACCACGTGCCACCCGATCGCCTACGTTTACCAGATTTCGGGTGTTATGTCCATAGACCGAGCGGATCCCGTACCCATGGTCGATCTCCACCACCCAGCCGTAGGACTCGTCGAAGCGGCTCGCCTCCACGATCCCGTCGGCGGACGCATGTACCGGCGTATTCCGTGCGGCTGCAATATCCATACCCGGGTGGTACTGCGGGCTCTTCTCCCCGCCCGTTACGAAGAATTCCCTTGTAACGTAGCCTTTTAGCGGCCACATCGACGGCATTGCATCGAGCATGAGGCGCTGCTCCTCGGGCCCTACACCCCCGTCCTCCTCGGCGCGTTTGATGGATGAACTCCTGGCAGTCGGCGAGATGCTGGCCACGAGCAGGCTGTCCCCGGGTGAGAGCGGAAGCCCGAGCATCCCCTTGAGCTGCAGGCTGAACGCCTGCAGCTGCAGCAGCTCCACGCGGAGCGAATCGACCTGTGTCAATTGATGCCGGAGGCGGTCGTTGTCGCGATCGAGCACCACCGAGCGCTGCGCCAGGACGGCCAGGCGCCCGTAGGTGATCACGAAGGCGGCCACCGACACGGTCGCGACCCCCAGCAGGATGGCGAGGACCAGGACCATGCGGTAGGAAACACGGAAGCTCCAGGTGGTCCGGTTGTCGTGCGGGACGACGATTACGGAGAACTGCTTCGGCATCCGGCCTCAGCGGGGGAGCGGCACGTTCATGAGAGAGGCGAGCCGCTCGAAGTCGTCGTAGCTGTAGAACTCGATCGTCACCCGCCCCTTGCCCCCGCGCTTCTCATCGATCGAAACCCTCGTGCCGAGGTGCTGCCCGAACGCCTTCTCGAGGTCCGCAATGTACGCCGGCTTCTCCTTGCGCGGTTTCTCGACCGTGCTCTTGCGGGTGCGCACCAGCCCCACCTCGGCTTCCACCTGGCGCACGCTGAGATTCTGGTCGACGATCCGCCGGGCGAGGGCGAGCTGTTCCTTCTGGGTGGGAAGCGAAAGGAGCGCCCGGGCGTGGCCGCCGGTCAGGGACCCGATCTCGACCATGCGCTGGATTTCGTCCGGGAGGTTGAGCAGGCGCAGTGTGTTCGCCACCGAGCTGCGGTCCTTGCCGACCAGACCCGCGAGGTCGGCCTGCGACATGCTGAACTCGGTGATGAGCCGTCGATACGCCTGGGCCTCTTCGATGGCGTTCAGATTCTCGCGCTGGATGTTCTCTACGATCGCGAGCCGCAGCGCGTCCGCGTCGCGAACGTCCCGCACGACGATGGGAATCGTCGGGACACCGGCCAGCTTCGCCGCCTGCAGGCGCCGTTCCCCCATGATGAGTTCGTAGCGTGACCCTTTGCGGCGCACAACGACGGGCTGAAGCACACCATCGTGCTTGATGCTCTCCGCGAGTTCCTTGAGCCGCTCGTCGTCGATGCGTTTCCGCGGCTGAAACGGGTTCACATCCACCGCATCCAGTGGAACGTGGTCGGCCCTCTCGCCGGGCTTCGGCTCCACGCTGGTCACCGTGGGGATGAGTGCATCGAGTCCGCGACCGAGAGCTTTTCTAGTGGACATCGCCGATCACCTCGCGCGCCAGGTCGAGATAGCTCCTCGCCCCCTGGCATTGAACGTCGTATAGAATGATGGGTTTTCCAAAGCTCGGCGACTCGCTCAACTTGACGTTGCGCGGAATCACCGTCTTGTAGACCTTGTCGCCGAAATAATTGACCGCTTCCTGGGCGACCTGGTTCGTCAGGTTGAGTCGCTTGTCGTACATCGTGAGCACCACGCCCTCGATGGCGAGTCCCGGGTTGAGAGACGCCTGCACGCGTTTGACCGTCGCGAGCAGCTGGCCCAGTCCTTCGAGCGCGTAGTACTCGCACTGCAGCGGTATGAGCAGCGAGTCGGC